>NZ_JBWYIN010000059.1:0-201 GCF_056779765.1 Acinetobacter sp. 24-47-62 | reverse complement strand
GGTCTTCTTCCGCAGGGGGTGGACCAAAGGCCAATAAACCATTTTCAGAATGTAAAAAGACATCTTTGTCAGAAGGTAAGTAACTCGAGATCTTGGTCGGTAAACCAATGCCAAGGTTGACATAAGCACCATCAGGAATATCTTGTGCAACACGTTCAGCAATTTGATCACGGGTTAATTTTTGATAACTCATTTTATTTC
>NZ_JBWYIN010000058.1:0-202 GCF_056779765.1 Acinetobacter sp. 24-47-62 | reverse complement strand
CTGCGAAAACAGAAGCACAAACAAAAGTGACAGCGTTACCTGAGGCAGTACAAGCAGAAAAAGATGCGCTACAAGGTCGTTTAAATGATCTAGTCGACATCACCTTACCAGCAGTAAATGATGAAAACGAAGATGGTGTGGATGATGCAGTTGCAGCACTTGAAGAAGCGACAGAGGCAGTAGAGGCGGCTGAAGCAGCATA
>NZ_JBWYIN010000057.1:0-210 GCF_056779765.1 Acinetobacter sp. 24-47-62 | reverse complement strand
AGGCAAACGCTACTACAACCAAAACAACCTACCCAAAGACTTAGACCAACAAGTCCAACAACTGCTACAACGCAGCCAATGGACGCCAAAATACAAGACAGACACCAACCAAGCAACCCACACGGACCAAGAACGCCAAGCCAGCGAACTCATCCTACAACGACGCAACATCAAAACCGTACCCGAATACAACCCACTACAACATCGACC
>NZ_JBWYIN010000056.1:0-219 GCF_056779765.1 Acinetobacter sp. 24-47-62 | reverse complement strand
CAGGAGAAGAAATCCATGTCGATGAATGGGGACGCATCAAAGTACGCTTCCTATTTACCCGAGCAGAAGACCACCAATTTGATGGCGGTGCCGGCAGTAACAACAACGACACCGATTCAGCTTGGGTCGATGTACTGACCCCATGGGCAGGCGAAGGCTATGGTGCACGCTTCCTCCCTCGAATCAATGAAATCGTAGTTATCGACTTCTTTGACGGCA
>NZ_JBWYIN010000055.1:0-225 GCF_056779765.1 Acinetobacter sp. 24-47-62 | reverse complement strand
GATTGCAACAACAATACGACATCCGCCCCTTCATCATGCAAAGCAACGAAAGCGACTACGACTTTCTGACTCGCTTACTACGCAGTGAAGGTATTAACTGGCTCATTGATGAAGCCCAACCGATTGTACCGAGTAACAACAGCCCGATCGAAGCACAAAAGCTCCGCCTGATTGACGACAACAGCCAATACCAAGCCCTCAACCGACGCAACATCCGCTACCATC
>NZ_JBWYIN010000054.1:0-231 GCF_056779765.1 Acinetobacter sp. 24-47-62 | reverse complement strand
ATGAGTCACCATGATGGAAGAAAGCTCCGCCTTCTAATAAAGTCACAAACTCTTTACCCGCGTTAATTAACTCAGGGTCACGGTCTTCTTCTGCAGGGGGTGGACCAAAGGCCAATAAACCATTTTCAGAATGTAAAAATACATCTTTGTCAGAAGGTAAGTAACTCGAGATTTTCGTCGGTAAACCAATCCCAAGGTTGACATAAGCACCATCAGGAATATCTTGTGCAA
>NZ_JBWYIN010000053.1:0-235 GCF_056779765.1 Acinetobacter sp. 24-47-62 | reverse complement strand
GGTGTTTGCTTTGTACTGAGCCTGCGCCTTCTTCTTGTTCGAGGGCTGTGGCTTGCCAGCGTTGTAGGTGGACTGCGGTGGGTTGTAGGCTGCGTTGTCCAATAAAACTGGTGATGCTATCAAATTGTTCTGTCGCATCACTACGATGGTAGCGGATGTTGCGTCGGTTGAGGGCTTGGTATTGGCTGTTGTCGTCAATCAGGCGGAGCTTTTGTGCTTCGATCGGGCTGTTGTT
>NZ_JBWYIN010000052.1:0-238 GCF_056779765.1 Acinetobacter sp. 24-47-62 | reverse complement strand
CAGAACTTGCTGAGCTGACTCAAGCACGTGATGATGCGTTTACTGCTAAAGAAGATGCACAAGCGAAAGTTGATGCACTTCCAGAAGGAGCAGACAAAGACGCGCTGGATGCACGCTTAGATGATCTAGTCGACATCACCTTACCAACAGTAAATGATGAAAACGAAGATGGTGTGGATGATGCAGTTGCAGCACTTGAAGAAGCGACAGAAGCAGTAGAGGCGGCTGAAGCAGCATA
>NZ_JBWYIN010000051.1:0-257 GCF_056779765.1 Acinetobacter sp. 24-47-62 | reverse complement strand
ATCCAGTGCGTCTTTGTCTGCTCCTTCTGGAAGTGCATCAACTTTCGATTGTGCATCTTCTTTAGCAGCAAGCGCATCATCACGTGCTTGAGTCAGCTCAGCAAGTTCTGTTGGCGTGATTAAACCATCTGATTCGGCATCTGCTAATGCTTGCTCTGCCTCAGCATATGCTGCTTCAGCCGCCTCTACTGCTTCTGTCGCTTCTTCAAGTGCTGCAACTGCATCATCCACACCATCTTCGTTTTCATCATTTACTG
>NZ_JBWYIN010000050.1:0-279 GCF_056779765.1 Acinetobacter sp. 24-47-62 | reverse complement strand
GGCAAGCCACAGCCCTCGAACAAGAAGAAGGCGCAGGCTCAGTACAAAGCAAACACCAACACAGTGACCACCAAGACAATGCCAGCCTAGGCCTCGAACAAGCATGGCACATCAGCCCTGCATGGATCCAAGACCTCAAAGGTGAAGACCAAGCCACCGCCTCAGGCAACAGCCAAGTTGAAAAACTTAACCAACACCTCAGCGACTACTACGCTGGACAAAGCAAACAATTCATCGCCAAAGCCAGCGTCAGAGACAGCCAAGTCGGCTACTGGTTCA
>NZ_JBWYIN010000049.1:0-296 GCF_056779765.1 Acinetobacter sp. 24-47-62 | reverse complement strand
AACAAAAGTGACAGCATTACCTGAGGCAGTACAAGCAGAAAAAGATGCGCTACAAGGTCGTTTAAATGATCTGGTTGATATCACTTTACCAACAGTAAATGACGAAGATGAAGATGGTGTTGTTGATGATATTGGTGAAGCTCTAGCAGCGGCTGAAGCAGCAGTAGAGGCAGCAGAAGCAGCATATGCAGCGGCAGAACAAGCGCTGATCGATGCAAATGCCAATGGCCTCATCACCCCAACAGAACTTACTGCACTGACTCAAGCACGTGATGATGCACTTGCTGCGAAAACAG
>NZ_JBWYIN010000048.1:0-299 GCF_056779765.1 Acinetobacter sp. 24-47-62 | reverse complement strand
GGGACCTGCAGGAGAAGAAATCCATGTCGATGAATGGGGACGCATCAAAGTACGCTTCCTATTTACCCGAGCAGAAGACCACCAATTTGATAGCGGTGCAGGCAGTAATAACAACGACACCGATTCAGCTTGGGTCGATGTACTGACCCCATGGGCAGGCGAAGGCTATGGCGCACGCTTCCTCCCTCGAATCAATGAAATCGTGGTCATCGACTTCTTTGACGGCAACATCGACCGTCCCTTTGTGGTGGGCCGCCTACATGAAGCCCAACGCAGCCCAACCCGATTTGACAGTCAAG
>NZ_JBWYIN010000047.1:0-306 GCF_056779765.1 Acinetobacter sp. 24-47-62 | reverse complement strand
ATGACACCACAGGACAAATCTCCACCCAACTGCAAAACACCCACGGGGCGAGCCAACTCAACCTAGGGAATCTCAGTCATCCCAAAGCAACAGCAGAAAGTGAAGGACGCGGTGAAGGTTTCGAACTCAGAACTGACCAATGGGGTGCAGTACGAGCAGGCGAAGGCATACTCATCTCCACCTACAAACAAGAAGAAGCCAAAGCAAACCATCTCGATGCAAGCGAAGCCAAACAACAACTCGAAAGTAGCTTAAACAACGCCAAAGCCCTCAGTGAAGTGGCAAAAAATCAACAAACTGATCCAC
>NZ_JBWYIN010000046.1:0-309 GCF_056779765.1 Acinetobacter sp. 24-47-62 | reverse complement strand
AAATGCGGTCCACACATTTCAAACCTGTCGCAGGATAAGTCAGCTCAGCAACGATTTTAGGCTCGCCTTTTTTAGTGACATGATCGGTGGTAATAAAGACTTTTTTCGCACCTACGGCTAAGTCCATTGCACCACCCACAGCAGGGATGGCATCAGGTGCACCGGTATGCCAGTTTGCAAGATCACCATTTTCAGCGACTTGGAAAGCACCGAGTACAGCGATGTCTAAGTGACCACCACGCATCATGGCAAATGAGTCACCATGATGGAAGAAAGCTCCGCCTTCTAATAAAGTCACAAACTCTTTAC
>NZ_JBWYIN010000045.1:0-309 GCF_056779765.1 Acinetobacter sp. 24-47-62 | reverse complement strand
TGCCATCCGCAGTTTCAGTAGCAGTATTACCCACCGCATCTTTCGCTTCAGCTTTAACTGTATATTCACCTTCTGGTAATTCTTCAGTCGGTGTGAACGTCCAGTTACCTTCTGGATCTACAGTCGCATCACCTGTTGCTACAGGGTTGCCATCTTTGTCTAAGATTTCAACTTTTACTGTTGCACCTGGCTCAGTCTTACCTGAGATTGTTGGTGTAGTATCGTTTGTTGGCTTAAGCTCATCGATGGTTAATTCAGGCGCTACTGTGTCAACCTCGAAGCTCTCTGGCTGAGATTCACCTGTGTTAC
>NZ_JBWYIN010000044.1:0-312 GCF_056779765.1 Acinetobacter sp. 24-47-62 | reverse complement strand
CACGTAAATCAAGGAAATGCTCAAGACCTAAACCAGCAGCCAAAAGACCTAATTCGTTTGCTTGACCAGCATCAGTAAAGTACTCAAGACCCTTCCAAACTTCAGATTGGCTTAAATCTAAATCTTCAATCGCTTGGAATAAGTCAGATACTAAACGTACAACGATTTGCTGAACACGTTCATCAACAGGACCTGTTGCAGTATCAACGTTCATCTTTTTAACTAAAGCATTAATTTGTTCGCGGTTCATACTATTTCTCCTTAAGTATGCTTGCTGTGTGGTGGCTGACTTCTAATGTGTTTGAGCTCGCT
>NZ_JBWYIN010000043.1:0-345 GCF_056779765.1 Acinetobacter sp. 24-47-62 | reverse complement strand
TCGATGAGTTCAGCAGGCTGACCTGCAGTACCAAACCCACCAATCATAATGGTTGAACCGTCTTTAATTTGGGAGAGGGCTTCGGTTAAAGTCTTTTGAGATTTATCAATCATAGCGTTTTATAGATAAAGCTATCTATATCCTTTTAGGTCTTGCAAAAATTTAAACAAATCAAAATGATTAGATTTGGATTGGTCTAAATTCTTTAGTTAAATGAGATAAAGGATGGAGGCGAAATCCATCCCTTTATTATTTTTAAGCTGATGCGCGGCGGCGTTCAACTTCAGTAGAAGGCGCACCTTCAACGTCTTTCACTAATTCAATGTCAAATTGAATATGTTTGAA
>NZ_JBWYIN010000042.1:0-417 GCF_056779765.1 Acinetobacter sp. 24-47-62 | reverse complement strand
TGAGGCAGAGCAAGCATTAGCAGATGCAGAAGCAGATGGTTTAATCACGCCAACAGAACTTGCTGAGCTGACTCAAGCACGTGATGATGCGCTTACTGCTAAAGAAGATGCACAAGCGAAAGTTGATGCACTTCCAGAAGGAGCAGACAAAGACGCATTGGATGCACGCTTAGATGATCTAGTCAACATCACCTTACCAACAGTAAATGATGAAAACGAAGATGGTGTGGATGATGCAGTTGCAGCACTTGAAGAAGCAACAGAGGCAGTAGAGGCGGCTGAAGCAGCATATGCTGAGGCAGAGCAAGCATTAGCAGATGCAGAAGCAGATGGTTTAATCACGCCAACAGAACTTGCTGAGCTGACTCAAGCACGTGATGATGCGCTTACTGCTAAAGAAGATGCACAAGCGAAAGT
>NZ_JBWYIN010000041.1:0-425 GCF_056779765.1 Acinetobacter sp. 24-47-62 | reverse complement strand
GGATCACGACCATCAGCAACGAGTTGTAAAGCTTCATTAATTTCTTGTTGAAGTGCATCACGTGTTTCATCAGTATATCTTGCTGATTCTTCCAACTCTGCATTGTCATCAAGTTTCTTTTGAAGTTCATTCGCCTTCGTTTCAAGCGCGACTAAATCCGCTTCTGTTGCTAATGAATCTTCAAACTCTTGTTGTGCATTGGTTTTTAATGCAGCATCCGCAGCGTCTAATTCATCAGATGCTTTTTTAACCTCTTCTTTAGTTACATTTTTTGATGGATCACGACCATCAGCAACGAGTTGTAAAGCTTCATTGATTTCTTGTTGAAGTGCATCACGTGTTTCATCAGTATATCTTGCTGACTCTTCTAACTCTGCATTGTCATCAAGTTTCTTTTGAAGTTCATTCGCCTTCGTTTCAAGCGC
>NZ_JBWYIN010000040.1:0-440 GCF_056779765.1 Acinetobacter sp. 24-47-62 | reverse complement strand
GTATCGTTTGTTGGCTTAAGCTCATCGATGGTTAATTCAGGCGCTACTGTGTCAACCTCGAAGCTCTCTGGCTGAGATTCACCTGTGTTACCTGCTTGATCTGTTGCTTTTGCAACTACGTCATATTCGCCATCTGCCAATTCAACTGATGGTGTATATGTCCATGTGTCACCTGTAACTGTCGCTGGACCTTCTGCAACAACTTGACCGTCTTTGTCTTTAACAACGACATTTACTGTTGTTCCTGGTTCAGTTGTACCTGTGATTTCTGGCGTTGTATCGTTTGTATCCGCAATTGGATCAATCGTTACATCGGTATCAGATGGTGCAGTTGTATCTACAGTTAATTTGCCATCCGCAGTTTCAGTAGCAGTATTACCCACCGCATCTTTCGCTTCAGCTTTAACTGTATATTCACCTTCTGGTAATTCTTCAGTCGG
>NZ_JBWYIN010000039.1:0-511 GCF_056779765.1 Acinetobacter sp. 24-47-62 | reverse complement strand
CCTAAAATCGTTGCTGAGCTGACTTATCCTGCGACAGGTTTGAAATGTGTGGACCGCATTTATACGGACCTTTGTGTGATTGATGTGACGGCAGATGGCATGAAAGTCATTGAGAAAGTTGAAGGCTTATCTTTTGAAGAGCTTCAATCGATGACGGGTGCCAAACTCATTGATGCCACTCAGGCTTAAGACTGGTTTTAGGATCTTACACTATGAAAAACGCATACATCATTGATGCCATCCGTACGCCTTTTGGTCGTTATGCCGGTGGTTTAGCCCCTGTCCGTGCGGATGACTTAGGTGCAGTGCCATTAAAAGCGTTAATGGAACGTAATCCTTCTGTGGATTGGAATGTCGTCGATGACGTTTTATTTGGTTGTGCCAACCAAGCCGGTGAAGATAATCGTAACGTCGGTCGTATGTCGGCGCTTTTAGCAGGTATTCCTTATACAGTACCTGCAACCACAGTCAACCGTTTATGTGGTTCATCACTCGATACCGTAGCAATGGC
>NZ_JBWYIN010000038.1:0-539 GCF_056779765.1 Acinetobacter sp. 24-47-62 | reverse complement strand
GCAACAACACCAGCACCAACTGTACGACCACCTTCACGGATCGCAAAACGTAGACCTGGGTCCATTGCGATTGGGTGGATTAATTCTACTGACATTTCTACGTTGTCACCAGGCATAACCATTTCAACGCCTTCTTTTAATTGAATCGCGCCAGTTACGTCAGTTGTACGGAAGTAGAACTGTGGACGGTAACCGTTAAGGAATGGAGTGTGACGACCACCTTCTTCTTTAGAAAGCACGTATACTTCCGCATCGAATTTAGTGTGTGGCTTGATTGAACCTGGTTTAGAAAGTACTTGACCACGTTGTACGTCTTCACGCTTAGTACCACGTAAAAGTACACCACAGTTCTCGCCCGCACGACCTTCGTCTAGAAGTTTACGGAACATCTCAACACCAGTTACTGTAGTTTTAACTGTGTCTTTGATACCTACGATTTCAACTTCTTCGCCTACTTTAACGATACCAGTTTCTACACGGCCAGTTACTACTGTACCACGACCAGAAATAGAGAATACGTCTTCGATTGGCATCAAAAA
>NZ_JBWYIN010000037.1:0-564 GCF_056779765.1 Acinetobacter sp. 24-47-62 | reverse complement strand
CCGTCACATCAATCACACAAAGGTCCGTATAAATGCGGTCCACACATTTCAAACCTGTCGCAGGATAAGTCAGCTCAGCAACGATTTTAGGTTCGCCTTTTTTAGTGACATGATCGGTGGTGATGAAGACTTTCTTCGCACCCACAGCTAAGTCCATCGCACCACCCACAGCAGGGATGGCATCAGGTGCACCGGTATGCCAGTTTGCAAGATCACCATTTTCAGCGACTTGGAAAGCACCCAAGACTGCGATGTCTAAGTGACCACCACGCATCATGGCAAATGAGTCACCATGATGGAAGAAAGCTCCGCCTTCTAATAAAGTCACAAACTCTTTACCCGCGTTAATTAACTCAGGGTCACGGTCTTCTTCCGCAGGGGGTGGACCAAAGGCCAATAAACCATTTTCAGAATGTAAAAAGACATCTTTGTCAGAAGGTAAGTAACTCGAGATTTTCGTCGGTAAACCAATCCCAAGGTTGACATAAGCACCATCAGGAATATCTTGTGCAACACGTTCAGCAATTTGATCACGGGTTAATTTTTGATAACTCATTTTATTTC
>NZ_JBWYIN010000036.1:0-640 GCF_056779765.1 Acinetobacter sp. 24-47-62 | reverse complement strand
GCTTGGTCTACAGCACGCACTGGCTCTGGGATGTAAGAGTCAAGCGCTTCAACAAGAGCAACTACAGCATCTTCGCCATATTGACCTGATTCACCGTTAAGTGCAGCAAGTGCTGAACCACGGATTACTGGAGTGTCATCACCTGGGAAGTCATAAGTAGAAAGAAGTTCACGAACTTCCATTTCAACTAATTCGATTAACTCTTCGTCGTCTACGATATCGCATTTGTTTAAGAATACGATGATGTAAGGTACACCTACCTGACGAGAAAGAAGGATGTGTTCACGAGTTTGTGGCATTGGACCATCTGTCGCTGAACAAACAAGGATCGCACCGTCCATCTGAGCAGCACCAGTGATCATGTTTTTAACATAATCGGCGTGGCCCGGGCAGTCTACGTGAGCGTAGTGACGAGTTGGAGAATCGTATTCTACGTGTGATGTATTAATTGTAATACCACGTGCTTTTTCTTCTGGTGCAGAGTCGATAGCAGCGTAGTCTTTAGCTTCACCACCGAATTTCTTCGCACATACAGTTGCGATAGCAGCAGTTAAAGTTGTTTTACCATGGTCAACGTGACCGATTGTGCCCACGTTAACGTGTGGCTTATTACGTTCAAACTTAGCCTTAGCCATGAGAT
>NZ_JBWYIN010000035.1:0-688 GCF_056779765.1 Acinetobacter sp. 24-47-62 | reverse complement strand
GCAGGTCAGCCTGCTGAACTCATCGATGGCTTAATTGAACTCGGTATTAAAGACTTAGTGATCGTCAACAACAACGCAGGTAATGGTGATTACGGCTTGGCTAAACTGTTACAAGCAGGCGCTGTACGTAAAATCATCTGTTCTTTTCCTCGTCAGTCTGACTCTTATGTCTTCGATGAACTCTACCGTGCAGGCAAAATCGAGTTAGAACTTGTACCGCAAGGCAACTTGGCTTGCCGTATTCAAGCGGCGGGTATGGGCTTAGGTCCAATCTACACACCAACAGGTTTTGGTACTTTGCTCGCTGAAGGCAAACCAACCATGAATTATGAAGGTAAAGACTACGTTTTAGAAAATCCAATCAAAGCTGACTTTGCGTTAATTAAAGCGCATAAGGGAGATCGCTGGGGGAACTTGGTGTACCGTAAATCTGCACGTAACTTTGGTCCAATTATGGCCATGGCAGCAGATATCACCATCGCGCAAGTATCAGAAGTCGTGGAACTCGGTGCCTTAGATCCTGAACACATCATCACCCCTGGGATCTTTGTACAACACGTTGTACAAGTTCAACCTGCGCAGTAATTTGAGATTGGAGAAATAAAATGAGTTATCAAAAATTAACCCGTGATCAAATTGCTGAACGTGTTGCACAAGATATTCCTGATGGTGCTTATGTCAACCTTGG
>NZ_JBWYIN010000034.1:0-750 GCF_056779765.1 Acinetobacter sp. 24-47-62 | reverse complement strand
CATAGTTTTAAGTTTTTGTTCAGCCTCACAAGGGCTGATGCCATCATTAAATTGATGTGGTCGTATCTGATTGTAATATTTCATCAGATACAGACCGATATCTAGCTTTGCTTCTTCAATTGAGTGATATCCGAGTTTAGGAATCCATTCAGTCTTAAGGCTCCTGAAGATTCGTTCTGTTGGAGCATTATCCCAACAGTTACCTTTTCGGCTCATACTTTGTCGCATGTCATAATGCTCTAACCTCTGTCGAACGAGATGACTTTTATATTGGCTACCTGAGAAGCATTGCTTCGCAAGAGAATGAAAGATGACACCAACAGGCTTTCCTCTACGATGCCATGCTTCATCTAAAGCCTTAATCACTAAATGCTGATCTGCTTTTGCTGATATAGACCAACCAATGATTCGACGTGCATATAAATCAAGAACGATAGCAAGGTAAGCCCATGTTTTACCTGTCCAAATATATGTAATATCGCTGCTCCAAGCATGGTTAGGTTGAGCAGGTTTAAATTGCCTATTTAATGTATTTGGGGCAACAGGAATATCATCAACATTGCTTTGATACTTGTGCCTCTTACGCTGTTTGGAAACAAGCCCCAATTCACGCATCAACTTACGTACCAAATAGCGCCCAACACTAATACCTTGATTCAGTAGCATTGATCGAATTCCACGACTGCCGAGAGAGCAACGACTCTGTCTAAAAAGACTCTTGATCATCACTTTAAGCTTGATGCGATCTGG
>NZ_JBWYIN010000033.1:0-763 GCF_056779765.1 Acinetobacter sp. 24-47-62 | reverse complement strand
TTTAAGCTGATGCGCGGCGGCGTTCAACTTCAGTAGAAGGCGCACCTTCAACGTCTTTCACTAATTCAATGTCAAATTGAATATGTTTGAACGCACCTTTCAGACCACGACGAGCAATTTCAGCTTCATCAGTTACATCTACAGCAGTTGCCACTAAGCCATCACGCGTTGCAAATGCAAAGTCATCCCAAAGGTATTCATCACCTTCGATGTTGAACTGCGTAGTTAATTTACGGTAGCCAGGCGCAGTGACGAAGTAATGCACGTGTGAAGGGCGGTTACCGTGACGACCAAGTTTGTCTAATACAAACTGAGTTGTACCTTCTGGTGGGCAGCCATAACCTACAGGCATTGTGGTTAATGCTGTATATTGACCTTGTGCATCCGTGAAGATCGTACGACGTAAGTTGAAGTCAGATTGAGACTTATCAAAGAACGAGTAGTTACCTAAGCTGTTTGCATGCCAAACTTCAACTTTAGCGCCTTCAATGATGTTACCTTCAGTATCTTTAACGATACCTTCAATAATCAAAGTTGGGATTTTGCCTTCTTCAGAACCATCATCCATACGTGCAAAACCAACTGATTCTGGTGCACCAGCGACATACAATGGACCTTCAATTGTACGTGGAGTACCACCTGTAATACCTGCTTGAGCATCTTTCTCATCTGCACGTAAATCAAGGAAATGCTCAAGACCTAAACCAGCAGCCAAAAGACCTAATTCGTTTGCTTGACCAGCATCAGTAAAGTACTCAAGACC
>NZ_JBWYIN010000032.1:0-820 GCF_056779765.1 Acinetobacter sp. 24-47-62 | reverse complement strand
GCTTCTGTGTTTGCTGTAAAAGTTGCTCAGTCTGGTGGCCTACTCGAAGGTCGTGATGTAGCAACCATTGCAAACCTCGCTGGTGTAGATCTGTATGGTGGCACGATGCTTGAAGGTTCTGTTGGCACCATCGCTTCTGCACATTTGTTCTCGACCTTTGAGAATTTGGCATATGGCACTGAATTGTTTGGTCCATTGCTGTTAACTGACGAAATTTTAAAGACCCCGCTTCAATATCGTGATTTCGAATTACATCTGCCTCAAGGCAATGGTTTAGGTATTGAGTTGGATTTAGACAAGATTGACAACCTTCGCCGCAAATAAGCGACGTGATACATCAGGAGTGAGACATGCTGTTTCATGTACGAATGGATGTGAACATCCCACTGGATATGCCAGTTGAAAAAGCGAATGAGATTAAAGCTGTTGAAAAGGCGTATTCGCAAGAGTTACAGCAACAAGGCAAGTGGCGTCATATCTGGCGAATCACAGGTCAGTATTCAAACATCAGTATTTTTGATGTGGAAAGCAATGAAGAGCTTCATTCAATTTTACAAGGTCTTCCGCTTTACCCATATATGAATATCGAAGTAATGGCGTTAAATCGCCACCCATCTTCTATCCGTGAAGATGATCGTTAAGTTTTAAGTGTCTTGGCTTGATTGATTCAGGCCATGACTTCAATACATCCAGAGGTTTTTTAGCGTCATTTTAAACAAGGATTGTGGCAGCGAGCTCAAACACATTAGAAGTCAGCCACCACACAGCAAGCATACTTAAGGAGAAATAGTATGAACCGCGAACAAATTAATGCTTTAGT
>NZ_JBWYIN010000031.1:0-1186 GCF_056779765.1 Acinetobacter sp. 24-47-62 | reverse complement strand
GGTAATCCTCCCATAAATAACCGAAGTTAAAAGTAGAGGTTAAGCAGCCATTAGAGGTGGCTTTCCTTTGTTAGCTTGATGTGGTCTTTCATGGTTGTAATGCCACAACCAGTTTGTTGCATAATCTTGTACTTCATCCAAAGTATCAAATAAATGCTTGCTCAGCCAACTATAACGTATGGTCCGATTATAGCGTTCAATATACGCATTCTGCTGTGGCTTACCCGGTTGAATATATTCAATACGAATACCGTGCTCAGTAGCCCAGCGCACAAATTCGTGACTGATAAATTCGGGACCATTATCGCATCGGATCACTAACGGTTTTTCTCTCCACTCCAGCAATTGATTCAACGTACGAATAACCCTGATTGTGGGCAATGAGAACCCTGCTTCAATGGCTAGGCCTTCGCGGCGGTAATCATCAATCACATTCAATAATCGAAACTTGCGACCATCGGAAAGCTGATCATGCATAAAATCTAATGACCAAACCTGATTTTCTCGGATTGGTTCTTTCAATGGTTCAGGCGCATGCCGTTTTAGTCTTCTTCTCGGTTTAATACGCAGATTCAGTGCCAACTTACAGTAAATGCGGTAAACCCGCTTGTGATTCCAGCAGCAACTCTCAACATGCCGTAAATACGAGAAGCACAAACCAAAGCCCCAATCGGAATTTTCCTCAGTGAGTTCAATGAGCTGTTCAGCAATGAGTGCATTGTCATCGCTGAGTTTGGCTTGATAGCGGTAGCAGGTTTCACTAATGCCAAATGCTTTACAAGCCAAACGAATACTAATGGCATGCTGGGCAACTGCCTGTTGTGCCATCTTACGCCGGCAAGATGGCTTTACCACTTTTTTGCCATCGCTTCCTGGATGATTTCGGCCTTTAATCGCTCTTCCGCATACATCTTTTTAAGTCTGGTATTTTCGGCTTCTAGCTCTTTCAGTCGAGCCATTAATGATGTATCCATACCACCATATTTGGCACGCCATTTATAAAAGGTAGCATTACTCATGCCGTGTTCACGGCAAAGGGTCGCTACAGGTGTGCCAGATTCTGCCTGTTTCAAGATGGACATGATCTGACTGTCAGTAAATTTAGATGTTTTCA
This sequence comes from Acinetobacter sp. 24-47-62, assembly GCF_056779765.1. Lineage (NCBI taxonomy): Bacteria > Pseudomonadati > Pseudomonadota > Gammaproteobacteria > Moraxellales > Moraxellaceae > Acinetobacter > Acinetobacter sp. 24-47-62. The sequence goes on along the minus strand of NZ_JBWYIN010000031.1, from coordinate 72 downwards.
TGCAGAATCTCCTGCTCGTATCTTAAGAGAAAATTCTACTTTTAGATCCTATTATTTTTAGGGGGGATTACC
>NZ_JBWYIN010000030.1:0-2974 GCF_056779765.1 Acinetobacter sp. 24-47-62 | reverse complement strand
TCAAATTTGATACTTCTTGCCAATAAAATTGGTTAAAAATTGATCAAAAATCGCAATTCCCTATAAGATATATGCCTTTTAAGATCAAATTCATCCCCAATTTCTGCGGACAACTTTTGGGATAAGTTTTAATCAATTTTGTACGCCTTGGCTCACATTCATTCAGGTATTTTGCGTCTATACCGATCCCCCTCAATTTTCTATGATGAACACATAGAGAGCAGGATGCTCCAGATAACAATAAGAAATCGTAGCAATGGAATATGCAGGTACGACAGGAGTTATACCAACGCATCAAATACGTAAAAAAGCCCAACAGGATGTTGGGCTTTTTTATTATCTAAACTTTTAAATCAGAGTTGGATGGGCATCCAGAATGCGAATTAAAGTCGCTGCAGGACCAGTCGGATAACGACGGCCTTGTTCCCAGTTTTGTAGGGTTCTCGCGCTGATATGCAAACGTGCAGCAAACTCTGCCTGGGTTAAGCCAGTTTTCTCACGTACTTCTTTAATATCTGGCAATTCAAGCGCTGTGACTCGGCTTGCTTTTATTTCATTGCGTTTTATGGCACCAGCTTCTTTGATTGAAGCAACCAGGTCATCAAATAAGTTGTTATCCATGAAATTGCTCCTTTACTAATTGACGTAGAATCGAGGTTTCTTTGTCTGTCAGATTATCTTTCACAGACTTTGGATAAGCCACCAGGAAAAAGATCTGATCATCTTCTGTAACCCAATAATAGATCACACGGATACCGCCACTTTTGCCTTTATTGCCCTGAGCACAACGTACTTTACGAATTCCACCACCATTCTTGATTAAGTCGCCCTTATCAGGCTGTACCAAGAGATCTTGCTGGAGCTGACGATACTCTTCATCACTCACAAGCTCTTTGATTTGCTTAGTAAAAATACTGGTTTCAATGAATAACATAGGTTTAAGTACGTCAATGGCGTATAAGAATTTTAGCAGTTTTAGAATAAAAAAACGAGAGCTGTGAACTCTCGTTTCGCATAAGCAAAGGCTTACAAATATAAATATTAGGTATAAAAAACCCGCATGATAGCGAGTAGGTCCTGATATTTCATTCAGACTATAGATTTTATAAAAACTATATTTCTAGATGATTTTAAATATTTTTCCACTTAAGGTACTTTGAAAAAGCATTTCAAAACTAGGTCGAATATCTTCACCATCAACGGTGATATGTTTTATATTCAAATGAGATTGTGTGTTGGCAAACTCATGATCCACTGTGGCTTGAATAGCGTGTTTAATGCCAAACTGGTCTTTTACGCTGAGAGTCTGTTTAAACATATATATTTCCTTAAAAAAATTGCAGTGGAAATCCCACATAAATTATTGATGTTTAAAAATTTATCGCTAAGCAACTTTATGATTTAATTTAAATAGCTGATTTAGAGAAGTGTAAAATGTACGGCCATCCAAATTTAAATCAACTTCGATTCCAGATTCCAGTAGAACTCTTTTACCTACTTCGATTTGTTTTAAACCTTGACGTGTATTTTGCATTTTATGTAGAGGAATTAATGAAACAATAATTTCAGTACCATTTTTAGATTTTGCAATTAAATCATTTACTTTTAACAACTTATATCCTATTTTTTAGAGATTTTTTCAATTTTGAAAACATTTTAAAGCATAAAAAAAGCACTTATGAGTGCTTTTTATTACTGCTTATTATTACTTAGATAGCAACAATATTTACAGCATTCGGTCCTTTTTGACCTTGAGCTACACTGAATTCAACTTGCTGGCCTTCAAATAAGGTCTTGAAACCTGAACTCGCGATTTCGCTGAAATGAGCAAAAACGTCTGGACCTGATTCTTGTTGAATGAAACCAAAACCTTTAGTTTCGTTAAACCACTTAACAGTACCTTTAACAACATTTGAGTTTGACATAATATATCCTACTAATTTTTAATAATTTTTTAGTCATTTTATTGACTGATTAATAACTTTGAAAATAATAAAGAATGAGACTTAAAATCTAAAAAACGAAGGATTATGACTAAAACTGCGATACTTAAGGAAGATTTACCGAAACAAGACTTTTTTTCTAGTTAAGTTAAATATACAGTAAAAATAAAAATAATCAAGTTTTTTGATATAAATATTAATTTTTCTTATAAAATCTATATTTTTCTTTAAAAATTAATTAAATTCAATAACTTATTTATTATATTATTTAATATTTTCTTTAACATAAAATCTCTTATGCGAAATTAAAAATGGGAGCCTATAGCTCCCATTTTCATCAATGATTCTTCAGATCTTCTAGCATTGCTTCACGTAGAATTTTATTCATACGTGTCTGATAGCCTTTCCCTTGCGCTTTTAACCATGCAAGTACATCAGCATCCAGACGAACAGATGTTTGTTGCTTCACTGGACGATAAAATTGCCCATGGCGAACAGCATGACTCCAGTCGGTAATCTCAGGAATGTCAGATAGATCTAATTGCTCATCTGGTACAGTTCCTTTTGCAAGCAAGCGTTTAATTTCAGCATCTTGCTTTTCACTGAAATTCTCATTCAGTTCTTTGCGTGTATATCTAACCATGCTCATATTGATTACGCTCCGCTTTGGTAACTTGCCTTGCACTAATAATTCGTATGATTTCACAGTCATCATCATCAATGATGGTATGAGCAACCAATAACATCAGTACACCTTTAACCATACCGATCGTTTGCCAACGTTCTTCACCATTGGTATGCCGATCCTGGATTGAGATCCTTAACGGATCTTCAAAAACGAGACTTGCTGTTTCAAAAGATACATCATGTTTTTTCTGATTCTTTTGGTTTTTAGCCTCATCCCATTCGAAATACAGTTCCATAAAAAACATTCAAATTTGTATATACAATAATGTATCACACATTTGTATCTCACAAGTCAAATAGCGTGTTTTTTGGTCAATTTTATTGGCAAAAAATGACAAATATGC
>NZ_JBWYIN010000029.1:0-3485 GCF_056779765.1 Acinetobacter sp. 24-47-62 | reverse complement strand
TAAATGATGAAAACGAAGATGGCGTAGCAGATGAGTACGAACAAGTATTGGCAGATGCCGAAGCAGCAGTAGAGGCAGCAGAAGCAGCATATGCTGCGGCAGAACAAGCACTGATCGATGCAAATGCCAATGGCCTCATCACCCCAACAGAACTTACTGCACTGACTCAAGCACGTGATGATGCACTTGCTGCGAAAACAGAAGCACAAACAAAAGTGACAGCGTTACCTGAGGCAGTACAAGCAGAAAAAGATGCGCTACAAGGTCGTTTAAATGATCTGGTTGATATCACTTTACCAACAGTAAATGATCAAAATGAAAATGATATTTCTGATGATATTGATACTTTACTAGCGGGGGTCGAAGCTTTAATAGAAAGTGCTGAAGAAGCTTATACAACGGCTGAAGAGGATTTAGCTGACGCCTTGCAAGACGGTACTGTAACACAGGCAGAGGCTGATAGATTGCAAGAGTCCCTAGAAGCTGCTCAGGCAGCAAAAACTCTTGCACAACAAGCATTAGACAATATTGATCAAACTTCAGACGCGATTGAAGCTGCAAAAGCTCTATTGCAAGAAAGAATAGATGATCTCGTAGATATTGAGGTACCTGAGCCATTTGCAACAGCGAATAATGATGTGCAATTGGTATTGGATATCACACCGACTGTAGATGTTAATGAAACACCAACAGAGCTTAACTCAACAGGATTTACGGTGGGTTCTGTTGGCTTAGGTCCAGTGTTAAATGCAAGTGTGCTTGAAAGCGTATTTAGCTCTTCAGTTTCCCTTTCAGTCGAAGAAGGCACCGAAAGAGATATTAGTTTCTATGCTGATGCTGGTGGTGTTACAGTAGGGACGATGAACTTATTTATGTATAAGTTAAATGAGTCAACTGGTGAATATGAATTAAAAGAAAAAATTGATAATTGGTATCTCGTTGTATTAGGTGGTGTGTCAGAAACGATAAGTCGTTCTTTAGATGAAGGAGAGTGGCTCATTGTATTAGGTAACGGCCAAGGGTTGTCAGCTGTTACGGGGTATACATTAAGATTTGAATCAGATGCTGTACGTGATTTTAATAATCCAGAAGCTGTGACAGGAACAATAAACGGTAATGTGATTACGGATCAGGATTATCAAAATGGTACAGATGTCGTCCCAGAGGGTAGTAAAATCAGTGGAGTTACTCATGGTGAAAATACCATTAATCAATTTACAGATGGTATTGCAACAATTAAAGGGGAGTATGGCACTTTAACTATCTCTGAAAATGGACAATATACATATACAGTAGATCCATTATTTAGAGATTACGGTGAAGTTGATCGTTTTGTATATGAGGTAACGGCACCAAATGGTGAAAAACGCACAGCTGAATTAAATATTGAATTAGTGCGTGTTGCCACAGATGAAAATGCCATCATTGATAATACAGTATTACTTGATGTTACTCCTGATTTAACTGAAACCACAGGCGAAGCATTAGGTATTTCAAATGCAGTCGCATTGAATTTACTTGATCTAGGTATTGCTGGTGATGTGTTGTCTGCAAGTGTAATTGGTACGGAAGGTGTCATGGACTTTACTGTTGAAGACGGTACTTTCCAAGAAATGACCTTTACTGGTTCCGCGGGCGGGGTAACGCTACTTTCAACATTTAGTTTGGTTATCTATCGTTTAGATGAGAATACTGAACAGTTGGTTCAAGTACACGAAATTCCAAATTTTGTTCAAGTGCTCATTGGCGGTGGTGTTTCAACCCCGGTAACATTGAGTTTTGGTGAGGGTACTTACGTTGGTATTATCAAGCAAACTAGTGGTGTAAACGTAATTGGAGGAGCTTCAGCTCAAGTTACAGATGTCAATATTTACGATTATGCAAACCCAGAAACGATAACTGGATCAGTTCAAGGTGATGCGACTCCGATTACGACAGATAAATTAATATTGGTAAATAACACTGATGTGGTTGAAGGTGAAGCTTTAGTTGTACAGGGTCAATATGGCTCACTCAATATTAATACTGACGGTACTTATACCTACAATGTTACAGTTCCACAAAGCACAGTGGGTTGGACTCCACCATATGGTGAGATTGATCGTTTTGAGGTTGTAGTGGAACGAGCAGATGGTACAACTTACATTGAAGTTCTCAATATTAAGATTGATACCAATACAGTAGCTAACGATGCAGAAGTTGTAGAAGTTCAAGCTGCAAACTATTCAACGCTCAATGAATCTGTAGAATCTGGAATTATTGGATCTGCAAGTCGTACATTAGAATTTAAAGTTGAAGAAGGATCTTATATTAGTAGCTTAGATCTCCAAGGGAATATCACTCGTACTTTAACTAATGATAATCCTTCAATGAGTGTTGTGATTAATAAGGTGACTACTCAGCTTGTCAACGGCGTTGAACAGCAAGTGCTTGAACAAGTTTATACCGGAAATGTTAGTATTACATGGCCAGCTGGAACAATATTGAATCCTTCGACATCAACGACTTATGCCTCAGAAATTATTTTAGATGATGGCAAAGTGCTCGATGCAGGTGATTATGTTATTTCAATTAACACAACGAGTGGTACATTTAATTCAGTGAATGTATCTAGTGCATCAATTACTGGAATAATGGTCAATAATATTACTCCAACTGATACACCATTGCTTGAGGGTGATTTATTTGAAAATGATACAGCTATCGACCAAATTGATATTCTGAAAATTGGATCTAAAGAGCTTTATGTAAATGATCCAGCTAAAGGTGGTCAAGAGTTCACAGTTCAAGGTAAGCACGGTGTCCTTACTATGTTCAAAGATGGCACCTATGAGTATCAACCATCAGGTTTAAGTGGAGGTCTTGAAACATTCACCTATACAACAGTTTCTAAAGCGGGAACATCACAATCTGCAACACTTGAAATTAATGTTTCGATGACGTTAACTGGAAGTGATGAGGCAGATACCGTACAAGCATCTGCTTCAATCGATACTTTTACTCTTGGTGAAGGTGCTGATACAGTCCTTTATGATGTGCTCAATCAAGCTCAACATACCGAAAGTCCAGATATTTGGACTGACTTTAATCAAGCTGAAGGTGATCGAGTTGATATTTCTGCTTTATTAAAAGATCAGAATGTTACATCGTCTAACATTGGTGAATTTGTAACGATCAAACAAGATGGTGCAAATACGGTGATTAGTGTTGATACTGATGGGGCTAAAACGAAATATAACCCAACTGAGCTTATTGTTCTGCAAAATACAGATAGCAGTCTTTATGCGATCGATGATCTGTTAAAATATAATCAAATTTAATTAAACAAATGAAAAGAGGTCTTTCGAGACCTCTTTTTATTTTTAAAAATGTGAAATCAAAAGTAATTGGTATGGGCTTTGTTGCAGAAAGCTATTCTTAAGGGCTTCTTCAGCCATATAATTTTCAAATGAAGAAGCCTACACACAAAATCTACCGCACAACCA
>NZ_JBWYIN010000028.1:0-4426 GCF_056779765.1 Acinetobacter sp. 24-47-62 | reverse complement strand
AGTTACCCCATAACGTAAAATAGTTATCCCGTAACTTTTAAAATTAAGAACGGATTTAAATTTCAACATTAAAATTTCGCCACCCCATCAAACATAGGGCTATTTCTTCATGGTTTGCGATATTTCGCATGTTTTAGCAAAGAATGGTGTTTCAGTAAGGGGAGCGTTAAAAACGCCTTAAAACGCCTTAAAACGCGAATTTTAAAAAAATTAAAAAAATTTATAGCTCAAATTATTCAAAAGACAAAGTTATGTCCGTTTTTAGAGAATTTTTTTAGCGAGTGTCTACGAGCGACACAAATGCAAGTCGCTCATTCCCCCCTCTGAGCAACAAAATGCGGTATTTGCTTTTTAATCGCTTGTTCGCGGAGCCGTGTATGTTTTTAAGCTTTTGCTTTTATAAAAGCGGAGCGAAGCGACCGCATCATTTTGAATATTAATCATCACAATGAGAGTAACCAAAACAGCGCCCTCGACGGAGCGAAGCGACGTCACAACGTCACGAGCAAAGCGAGTGCCAAAGGCGCTGTTTTTCAGGGCTGTTTTCCTTTAAAAAGCTTTTAATAACTTTAAAAAGCTTTAAAAAGCTTTACGGATGGCTTGAAAGCATTGGTACACCAATATTCCAGAGGGCAAAGGGGGGTACGTTTGAAGACAAAGGGGGGTACGTTTGAAGACAAAGGGGGGTACGTTTGAAGACAAAGGGGGGTACGTTTGAAGACAAGGGGGGTACGTTTGAAGACTAAAAACACTTGTAGATATTAGGAATATTTAACCCCCTGTATAACCTAATTATTGACCTAATTTGAACAATTATTGACTCTTATAAAAGGGGGTGTTATACACTAAAAAAATACCCCCCTTTAACAAAGGATCTATTGTGTCGTCTCAAATAACAAAAAAAGTTAAAATATCTACATTTTGTGAGCAGGATAAAGAATTGCTACCACTCACCAATCAGGAAAATGAAAAAAAATACGGACAGTCACTTGCCGTTTTTCAGAATGTTTTCTTTCAGCTTCAGCATGAAAAGCCATTGAAAGATGATGTTATGCGGCTGCTTATATTGCTCAGCCCGAAAGTTCGTTTAATGGATGAAATCCCCTCTGAGCAAACAATCTTTTCACTCAAAGCACAAGAGTATGCAGCTGTAACAGGATTATCGGTTAAAGGCGCATATACAGCTCTAGATAGAGCAGTATCATCTTTGTACGAACATAGCGTCATATATCATGATAAAAATAGGGGATTAGTAAGAACACGACTGGTTACGTCTGCTGCATACATGGATGGTATGTTTACTGTTAGTTTTTCACACTTTGCACTACACATCATGCGTGTTTTTAATACTAGCTTCCCTTTCACTAAGATCCAAATTTCTCACATGGCAAAACTTAGTGGACACGCTTTAAAGATTTATCCGTTTCTGATTCAAAACTCTTTTAGAGCAAATATTTTAGTGTCAATTAGCGAACTAAAATCATTGCTATCGATAGATAACGAATCATATCAAGACTATAAAGATTTTAAGAAGCAAGTTCTAAAACCGCACATAGATCAAATCAATTCACATACAGACTTATCTGTGAGTTTTTTAGCAGAAAAGCATGAATCAAAAAAAGCTAGTCATGTACGTTTCTCAATTTCTAAAAAAATCGATGTAAAAGAAGGGGGGGCTGAAACAAATAACAAAACTAAGAATGATGAAAAACAAGAAAATCAGGAAATAGCGAAATCCAAAGCTATTATTTTTGTGACTCAAGCTATTAGAACAAGAAATCTTTACGACCGTTTTCGGAATGGTAATGAACGAGATTCAGACATACTAAAGCGAATTACATTAGAAATGCAAAACGGGAACTATGAATATTGGGAAAACAAGTTAAAAGAGTATACATATTCAATACCGCTGGATCTTCAACTACAGGGCTTCAATAAAATCAATTAATACCGCTATGAGTTGTTTCTTTTGTCGCTTTCAACTTGCGCTAAGTATTCTTGTAGCTTTTCTTTGATGAAAGGATCTGTAAATGCGCCAACAAAAAGCCTCAATAGAGAAAGAGGATTAATTAAATCTTGATGCCCATTCTCCCCCAAAATTTTACTAAAGCCTTCAAGAACACCGCCATAGAAACATAGTCTTGCAGTTCTAGCTTTTCGCTCAGCTTGCGGTGATGTACCTCTCTTTTCCCTCATCTCAATAGCTTTTGCTCGCGCTTCAACGCGCTTTAGCTCAGCTTTTGTTTGAGCTTTTTGTTCATCGATATCAACACAAGCTTTTAAAGCTTTTTCACATTGTATAAATGCATCTCGAGTATTAAGTTTAGAGAGATCTAAAGCGATTTTTTCAAGACTTGTCAGACTTTCAACCGACTTAGCTTTTATTGCCTCGAGTCTTGCATACCATTTTTGACGCTCTGCTGTAACATTAGCAAAACGTGATATTAGTCTATGAATTTCATCACTATCATCACTGTTACGAAGTACCTCCCTCGTCGTCAAATGACCGCCAGCTATAAAAAAGTCTGTATCATTCAAACGGTCAAAAGCCTTATCAAACCCTTTATCAACCGCCATAAACCAGGGATTTCTTTTACCAAACTCCCCCATTAATTGTTCTATTTGATCAAAAGTGAAATTTTTTTTTGGTGCGCCACGTTTACCCGTCATATCAAATTTCTCGCTTTTTTTTCAATCATAAAACATTGCGAAAAAAACAATTTAAATAAGTCTAATTTCTGCAAAAGATCAGTTTATTTTATTTTGCGAACGCAAAATAAAATAAACTGATAGCTCGTTTCCGTGTGTCTAATTCTTCGAATCAGACACACTACTACTCGTGCTCCGCAGGCTCTGCGAGGCTATTCCCACAGAAGGAAATTTATGTTTTTTGTTAGCTATAGACACCTCAAAAAAGGGAGTCACACAACAAGCAAGGGCAAGACTATCAGCAAGGCATCCGCCAAAGGCGTGTATCACTACATCACCCGAACCGCGCATTTTAAAAACGGGAAGGAAAACGAGCATGTCGAGCATGTCGAACATGGATGCATGCCAAGTTGGGCACAACACAACCCTAGTGAGTTTTGGAAAGCAGCAGATGACTATGAACGCTCAAATGCGAGAGTCGCAACAACACTTGTGATTGCACTCCCAAAAGAACTAACGAAAAAGCAGAGGATCGAGCTAGCAAAGTCGATGATTCAAAAATTCTGCAAAGAACACCAATACCCATTTTCAGCCTCGATACATAATCATACTGGGGCGTTAGAAGGAATCGACCAACCTCACCTACACATACTCTACAGCGAAAGAGCTTTAGACGGTGTTGAAAGAGATCCTGCTTTGTACTTCAAACAGCCACAAGGCGGAGGATGTAAGAAAATCACCGCCGATATTTTAGGTTTTGGTAAAGAGTACGTAAAGCACGTTAGACAAGAGGTAGAAACGCTCACAAACATGGCTTTACAACAGTATGCACCGACTAAAAAAGTCACTATTGAGGGGTATGAAATTGAAGTTGAAAATAAAGTGTCATGTTTAAGCACCAAAGAATACAACGAAAAATACAATACAAAAATGAAAGAAATCAAGATGATACATCCTGAAATTCTTTATAGTAATAAAGCGGAAAACATGGAAAAATTAAAAGAATTACAACAAGAAATTCAATTAAAGAGAGAAGAAAATAGGGCTTGGAAATATGCAGATGAGTTTAGAAATCAAATCGGAAGATACCCTATAGTATATTTAAATGACTACAACTCAAGAGTAGTTAAAGAAAAAAGCAATGATTATGGTTATGGTTTTTAATTTAAAAAAACCATAACCAACATTGAATATAAAAATTAATAATTATTCTTAAAGAAAATTTATTGACCACCCTTTTTTTCTAAGTAAGCTTTCAACTTAGAGTTTTTGATAGAATACATTCTATTGAACTCTTTTTCGATTAACTTAGCCACAATTTCTTTTTTATCTTTTCCATCCGATGCCCCTACCAACCCATTGAGTTTTTCATTAATTTCTTCAGATATAAAAACATCTAAAGATACGTTTTTTTTAGCTTTTTGTCTTAATCTGTATTCTCTTTGACGAGTCTTAGGATCTTTAACTTGTTTAACAGAAACTAGGGTTTCTTCAACATTAGGAGTATTTTCACTCATTGTTTTTCTCTTTTTCAATTTTCAGTATTCATAAATTATAACATGCACAAAAATTAAAAGTTACCCCATAACAAAAATAATAAAAAATTAAATTTCTAAATTTGTTACCCCATAACATTAAAAAGTTACCCCATAACATAAGAATGATAAATACATCACTTTATTTTAGTTACCCCATAACATTAAAAAGTTACCCCGTAACATTAGTTACCCCGTAACGCAAAATTTAGTTACCCCATAACGTAAAATAGTTATCCCGT
>NZ_JBWYIN010000027.1:0-5315 GCF_056779765.1 Acinetobacter sp. 24-47-62 | reverse complement strand
TATTGTTTGCGTGCCTTTGCTTGGTCAAAGAAGTTATTAACAGCTATTTGAGTTGCTTTAATTTGTGCAGTTTAGCGTTTTATCTAACTAAATCAAGTTATTTGTCATGATTTGAACCACAACACCAACTGTTTGGGTGTTGTATAGTCAAGCCTCACGAGTAATTAGTATTGGTCAGCTTCATACGTCACCGTACTTCCACATCCAACCTATCAACGTTGTAGTCTTCAACGGCTCTTTAGAGGACATAAAGTCCTTGGGAAATCTAATCTTGAGGTAGGCTTCCCGCTTAGATGCTTTCAGCGGTTATCCCTTCCGAACATAGCTACCCGGCGATGCGACTGGCGTCACAACCGGTACACCAGAGGTTCGTCCACTCTGGTCCTCTCGTACTAGGAGCAGATCCTCTCAAATTTCCAACGCCCACGGTAGATAGGGACCGAACTGTCTCACGACGTTCTAAACCCAGCTCGCGTACCTCTTTAAATGGCGAACAGCCATACCCTTGGGACCTGCTTCAGCCCCAGGATGAGATGAGCCGACATCGAGGTGCCAAACACCGCCGTCGATATGAACTCTTGGGCGGTATCAGCCTGTTATCCCCAGAGTACCTTTTATCCGTTGAGCGATGGCCCTTCCATACAGAACCACCGGATCACTAAGACCTACTTTCGTACCTGCTCGACTTGTGGGTCTCGCAGTTAAGCGCGCTTTTGCCTTTATACTCTACGCGTGATTTCCGACCACGCTGAGCGCACCTTCGTACTCCTCCGTTACTCTTTAGGAGGAGACCGCCCCAGTCAAACTACCCACCAGACATGGTCCTCGCTCCAGATAATGGAGCAGAGTTAGAACCTCAATATTACCAGGGTGGTATTTCAAGGACGGCTCCATAGAAACTGGCGTTTCTACTTCAAAGCCTCCCACCTATCCTACACAAGTAAGATCAAAGTTCAATGTCAAGCTGCAGTAAAGGTTCACGGGGTCTTTCCGTCTAGCCGCGGGTACACCGCATCTTCACGGCGAATTCGATTTCACTGAGCCTCTGCTGGAGACAGCGCCGCCATCATTATGCCATTCGTGCAGGTCGGAACTTACCCGACAAGGAATTTCGCTACCTTAGGACCGTTATAGTTACGGCCGCCGTTTACTGGGGCTTCGATCAAGAGCTTCGCTTACGCTAACCCCATCAATTAACCTTCCAGCACCGGGCAGGCATCACACCCTATACGTCCACTTTCGTGTTTGCAGAGTGCTATGTTTTTAATAAACAGTTGCAGCGGCCTGGTTTCTGAGGCTGCCAGTAGCTCAAGGAGCAAGTCCTATCACCGCCGGCAGCGTACCTTCTCCCGAAGTTACGGTACCATTTTGCCTAGTTCCTTCAGCAGAGTTCTCTCAAGCGCTTTGGTCTACTCGACCTGACCACCTGTGTCGGTTTCGGGTACGATTCCTGTGTAACTGAAGCTTAGAGACTTTTCCTGGAAGTATGGTATCAGCCACTTCGCTAGTAAACTAGCTTGCTATCGATTCTCAGCATAGAGTACCCCGGATTTGCCTAAGATACATGCCTACAATCTTCCACCTGGACAACCAACGCCAGGCTGACTTAACCTTCTCCGTCCTCTCATCGCATTACACAGAAGTATTGGAATATTAACCAATTTCCCATCGACTACGCCTCTCGGCCTCGCCTTAGGGGTCGACTCACCCAGCCCCGATTAACGTTGGACTGGAACCCTTGGTCTTTCAGCGAACGGGTTTTTCACCCGTTTTATCGTTACTCACGTCAGCATTCGCACTTCTGATACCTCCAGCAGACTTCTCAATCCACCTTCATCGGCTTACAGAACGCTCCCCTACCACTTGCAATAAATTGCAAATCCGCAGCTTCGGTACATAGTTTTAGCCCCGTTACATCTTCCGCGCAGGCCGACTCGACTAGTGAGCTATTACGCTTTCTTTAAAGGGTGGCTGCTTCTAAGCCAACCTCCTAGCTGTCTATGCCTTCCCACATCGTTTCCCACTTAACTATGATTTAGGGACCTTAGCTGGCGGTCTGGATTGTTTTCCTCTTGACTACGGACGTTAGCACCCGCAGTCTGTCTCCCGGATAGTACTCATTGGTATTCGGAGTTTGCATCGGTTTGGTAAGTCGGGATGACCCCCTAGCCGAAACAGTGCTCTACCCCCAATGGTATTCGTCCGAGGCGCTACCTAAATAGCTTTCGGGGAGAACCAGCTATCACCAGGCTTGATTAGCCTTTCACCCCTATCCACAAGTCATCCCCTGGCTTTTCAACGACAGTGGGTTCGGTCCTCCAGTAAGTGTTACCTCACCTTCAACCTGCTCATGGATAGATCGCCTGGTTTCGGGTCTACACCCAGCAACTAAACGCCCTATTAAGACTCGATTTCTCTACGGCTCCCCTATTCGGTTAACCTTGCTACTGAATGTAAGTCGCTGACCCATTATACAAAAGGTACGCAGTCACCACACGAAGTGGCTCCCACTGCTTGTATGCATGCGGTTTCAGGATCTATTTCACTCCCCTCACAGGGGTTCTTTTCGCCTTTCCCTCACGGTACTGGTTCACTATCGGTCAGTCAGGAGTATTTAGCCTTGGAGGATGGTCCCCCCATATTCAGACAAGGTTTCACGTGCCCCGCCCTACTCGACATCATCATGTAAGCCCTTTCGTGTACAGGACTATCACCTACTATGGTTGCACTTCCCAGAGCATTCCACTAAAGCTTACATAACTTAATGGGCTTTTCCCCTTTCGCTCGCCGCTACTGAGGGAATCTCAATTGATTTCTTTTCCTACGGGTACTGAGATGTTTCACTTCCCCGCGTTTGCCTTGCAACACTATGTATTCATGTTGCAATACCTATCTTATGATAGGTGGGTTCCCCCATTCAGAAATCTCCGGATCACAGGATATTTGCCGCCTCCCCGGAGCTTTTCGCAGGCTATCACGTCTTTCATCGCCTCTGACTGCCAAGGCATCCACCACATGCACTTAATTACTTGACTATACAACCCCAAACAGTCGTTCGATCCTACAAGTAGATCGTTCAACATTACAGTTTGAAGTACTGTGTATCCAAACACTGTACAGCTTCAATTCAAATTCATATACCAAAACGCTTGATTCAGTTAATTTCGCTAGTTCTCATTTCAATCACTTCAACTCAATAACTTACGTTATCTCGTTTCCGCTCTTTCTATGAGTATGAACAAATTATTTCAACTCAAATATATGCTGTTAATGATTCACTACGTCTTCGTCAGATCGCAGTCAACTGTGATAAATCACAGAGCTTAATAATCAAGGCGTGCAGTATACACAGCTTTATTACTAAGCTCTATAAGCTATCAACTCGTTTGCTTACTACGTATTCGAATGAATACGTGGTGGAGACTAGGAGAGTCGAACTCCTGACCTCCTGCGTGCAAAGCAGGCGCTCTACCAACTAAGCTAAGTCCCCAGCTTATCATTTAGATCAATGTATCTTTCTTCTGTATGAATTGCTTCGTCAGTAGTGGTGGGTCTGACAAGACTTGAACTTGTGACCCCACGCTTATCAAGCGTGTGCTCTAACCAACTGAGCTACAGACCCTCAGATACACCGTCATGAAGAACAACTTGTTGTGGATTCTTACCAATCGTCAATCTTTCGTTAAGGAGGTGATCCAGCCGCAGGTTCCCCTACGGCTACCTTGTTACGACTTCACCCCAGTCATCGGCCACACCGTGGTAAGCGTCCTCCTTGCGGTTAGACTACCTACTTCTGGTGCAACAAACTCCCATGGTGTGACGGGCGGTGTGTACAAGGCCCGGGAACGTATTCACCGCGGCATTCTGATCCGCGATTACTAGCGATTCCGACTTCATGGAGTCGAGTTGCAGACTCCAATCCGGACTACGATCGGCTTTTTGAGATTAGCATCCTATCGCTAGGTAGCAACCCTTTGTACCGACCATTGTAGCACGTGTGTAGCCCTGGTCGTAAGGGCCATGATGACTTGACGTCGTCCCCGCCTTCCTCCAGTTTGTCACTGGCAGTATCCTTAAAGTTCCCGGCTTAACCCGCTGGCAAATAAGGAAAAGGGTTGCGCTCGTTGCGGGACTTAACCCAACATCTCACGACACGAGCTGACGACAGCCATGCAGCACCTGTATGTAAGTTCCCGAAGGCACCAATCCATCTCTGGAAAGTTCTTACTATGTCAAGACCAGGTAAGGTTCTTCGCGTTGCATCGAATTAAACCACATGCTCCACCGCTTGTGCGGGCCCCCGTCAATTCATTTGAGTTTTAGTCTTGCGACCGTACTCCCCAGGCGGTCTACTTATCGCGTTAGCTGCGCCACTAAAGCCTCAAAGGCCCCAACGGCTAGTAGACATCGTTTACGGCATGGACTACCAGGGTATCTAATCCTGTTTGCTCCCCATGCTTTCGTACCTCAGCGTCAGTATTAGGCCAGATGGCTGCCTTCGCCATCGGTATTCCTCCAGATCTCTACGCATTTCACCGCTACACCTGGAATTCTACCATCCTCTCCCATACTCTAGCTTCCCAGTATCGAATGCAATTCCCAAGTTAAGCTCGGGGATTTCACATCCGACTTAAAAAGCCGCCTACGCACGCTTTACGCCCAGTAAATCCGATTAACGCTCGCACCCTCTGTATTACCGCGGCTGCTGGCACAGAGTTAGCCGGTGCTTATTCTGCGAGTAACGTCCACTATCCAAGAGTATTAATCTTAGTAGCCTCCTCCTCGCTTAAAGTGCTTTACAACCAAAAGGCCTTCTTCACACACGCGGCATGGCTGGATCAGGCTTCCGCCCATTGTCCAATATTCCCCACTGCTGCCTCCCGTAGGAGTCTGGGCCGTGTCTCAGTCCCAGTGTGGCGGATCATCCTCTCAGACCCGCTACAGATCGTCGCCTTGGTAGGCCTTTACCCCACCAACTAGCTAATCCGACTTAGGCTCATCTATTAGCGCAAGGCCCGAAGGTCCCCTGCTTTCTCCCGTAGGACGTATGCGGTATTAGCATCCCTTTCGAGATGTTGTCCCCCACTAATAGGCAGATTCCTAAGCATTACTCACCCGTCCGCCGCTAGGTCCAGTAGCAAGCTACCTTCCCCCGCTCGACTTGCATGTGTTAAGCCTGCCGCCAGCGTTCAATCTGAGCCATGATCAAACTCTTCAGTTTAAAATCAATAGTACCTAAAGGGTACCAATCTTGGCTCATCAATTACTGACAAAAAATTTGCTCAAATAAACTTCGAGAAATTTCTACCAATTAT
>NZ_JBWYIN010000026.1:0-5385 GCF_056779765.1 Acinetobacter sp. 24-47-62 | reverse complement strand
CGAGTTCAATTAAGCCATCGATGAGTTCAGCAGGCTGACCTGCAGTACCAAACCCACCAATCATAATGGTTGAACCGTCTTTAATTTGGGAGAGGGCTTCGGTTAAAGACGCTGAGCTTTTATCAATCATAATCACTTCCTAAACAAACGATCTACATTTACCTTTAATATGATCAGGTCGATGTAGACGATGATGGGGTAGTATTTTGACGCTTCGTTAAAATCACATGCGCTAAAATACCAATACAGATTCCCCAAAAAACTGAACTTAAACCTAAAAATTGCATACCTGAAACAGTCGCCAAGAAAGTAAGGAGAGCTGCGTCACGATCCTTTTCTTGGAACATAGCAACGTGTAAATTTGTAGCAATAGCACCTAAAAGTGCTAAACCTGCTAATGCAGCAACAAGTTCTTTAGGCAGTAAGCTAAAAAGCATCACAATGCTGCCTGCAAATAAACCACCTAAAATATAGAAAATACCGTTCGCAATACCTGCGATATAACGTTTCTCTTTGAGCTCATGTGCATCTTTACCTGTACAGAGTGCGGCTGTTATTGATGCCAGGACAATGGTGATCCCGCCCACACAAGCAACAGTTAACGATGCGATACTGGTAGTGGTAATAATGGGTTTTGCTTGAATGTCATAGCCACTTAATTTCAAAATTGCCATGCCAGGTAAAAATTGACCAGAAAGGCTGACTAAAATAAGAGGTACTGCAAGATTTAGAAAAGAGTTAAGCGTCCACTCGGGCGCAATGAATTGGGGTATTGCAAGTGAAAACTCCATATTCACAGCATTGAATTTTCCGAGGACTAAACTCATGAAAATACCAGCTGCCAATACAAAAAGCATGGCATATCGAGGTGTTAAACGCTTAGCAATCAGATACGAAATAAGCATTCCAAACACAATATATGGCATGGTATTAGTCGCGGTAAAAAGACCAAATCCGAACTGACATAAGATACCAGCCATCATTCCTGCAGCCACTGATTGCGGTATCAAAGCCAATAGTTTGTCGAAATATCCGGTAATACCAATGATGAAAATCACTACAGCTGTAGTGATATATGCAGCAACTGCTTCATTCAGTGATATATCTGGAAAAAGTGTGACTAGCAGAGCAGTACCAGGTGCCGACCAAGCGGTAATGACAGGAACTTTAAACTTTATTGATAATAGAATTCCAGCTACAGCAGCACCAATTGAGATACCCCAAATCCATGAAATCATCATGTCTGGGGAAACTTGGGCTTGTTGTGCTGCTTGAAAGAAAATAATTAATGGTCCGGCATATGAAATCAATACAGCTAAAAAGCCGGCGACAGTGGCGGAAATAGACCAATCTTCTTTTAGTGTTTTAAACAGGGTTGCCATTGTATTTGCCTCCTTGCGTCAATGATCCTGTGAGTTTAAAGAGTCCGTGATCAGGGTTAACCCTGATCACCACCACCTACAGGTACGACTGTGCCTGTAATGTATGAAGACTCATCTGAAGCAAGGAACAAAATAGCATTTACTTGTTCTTGAATAGTGCCATAGCGTTTCATGTAGCTGCGGTCAATTGTTTGATCAACCACTTCTTGCATCCAAGCTTGATCTTGCTCAGATAGTGGTGAAGTATTACGTGGAATTACACGTGGTGGAGCTTCAGTACCACCTGTAGCCACAGCATTGATGCGGATACCATCTTTAGCATGTGCAAATGCCATTGATTGAGTAAAACTATTTACACCACCCTTAGCCGCAGAATATGGAAGACGGTTAATCCCACATGTGGCGATAGATGATACATTCACGATCACACCAGATTTTTGGTGTTGCATGTGTGGTAAAACTGCACGACAACTCCATAAAGTAGGAAATAAAGAACGATTGATCTCTTTAATAATTTCCTCTTCAGAAAACTCTTCAAAAGGTTTCATCCAAATCGCACCACCAACATTGTTGATCAGCACATCAATTCGCCCAAAAGTCTCGATCGCTTTATTTACAACGGATTGTGCACCAGCATAGGTTTCAAGATCAGCTAAGACAGTGACACCTGTGCCACCTTGAGTCGTAATTTCTTCAAGTGTGGTCGTCACGTATTCAGCACGGTCAGCCAGTACAACTTTTGCACCTTCGCTAGCTGCTTGAAGAGCAACACCGCGACCGATGCCTTGAGCGGCACCAGTAACGATTACGATTTTATTTTCAAATCTTTGATTCATGTTCCTCTCCACTTTAATTCGCAGAGAATTTTTCGAATAAGAAGTTTGCAGGTTTAACGCCTTCAGCATCTAACCAACCACGAACTGCATCTACCATAGGAACAGGACCACAGAGGTAAACGTCTACATCACCACCGTTGAGCCATTCAGTTTCAATGTGACCTGTCACATAACCTTTACGTTCGTGTGCAGATTCTGGGTTTGCAACTACGGTACGGTATTCAAACCAATCAAGTTTTTCTTGAAGTTTGTCGAGTTCTTCAATAGCAACTAGGTCAAAGTCATTGGTTACACCAAAAACTAAACGTACTGGATGTTCAGAACCTTTTTCTTCTAATACTTGAAGCATCGACATAAATGGAGCAATACCTGTACCACCAGCAAGCATTACTACAGGGCGTACTACATTACGTAAGTAGAAGCTACCAAATGGACCAGTGAATGTCATTTTTTCGCCGACTTTCGCTTCGCTGCTTAAGAAGCTACTCATCTTACCGTTAGGAACGTTACGAACAACAAAGCCGGTCAAACGGTTGCCTGGCTTAGAGCTGAAAGAGTATGAACGTGTTTCAGTTGATCCAGGAATACCTACATTTACATACTGACCAGCAAGGAAATTGATATCTGGCTGACCCTCGTCTAGTTGAATATCAAAGGTAATTGTAGATTCAGATAAGTTTTCTACACGAGAAAGTGTACCTTGATATTGATGAATTTGAGTTTTACATACATCAGATGATGCTTGAATTTGGAAAACTGCATCTGAAGTAGGACGGCACTGACAAGCTAAGATATAGCCTTGCTCAGCCTCTTCTGGTGTAAGTGCATCTTCAATATAAGTTTCTTCAGGCATGTCATAGCTGCCAGACTCACAAAAAGCTCGACAAGTACCACATGCACCATCACGGCAATCCAGCGGAATATTAATCTTTTGACGATATGCAGCGTCAGAAAGCGTTTCGCCTTGTGCAACTGAAATAAATCGGGTTACGCCATCTTCAAATTGAAGTGCAACATTATGGTTTGACATGGCTGAATATCCTTTAAGAATCTTTTGAACAATTTTTTGGTGTAACTACCAAAATTCCATTTGGTAGTTACTGAACTTGTTATTTACTAATTACAGGTGATATACGTCGATTACTTGATTGATGTAATCATTTTTGAGTACCACATATTTATTTAAAATTTGTGGTTTTTCACCAGACAAATTGATTTCGTAGCGTGACATACCAAAGTAGCTGTATGACTTTTGGTAGCGGTAACTTAAAGTGTTCCAGTTGAAACGAACAACAACCTTATCTTCATGACGTTCAAGTATTTCAATGTTGTTAATATTGTGGCTTGTACGTGTATCAGGCATTGTTGCAGAAGAGCGTTCAGTTTTGATACGGAACACGCGGTCTTCTAAACCTTGACGATCTGGATAATAAATTAACGAGATTTCTGATTGAGGATCTTCAGTTAATGTATTGTAGTCATCCCAAGATGGCATCCAGAACGATGCTGTAGGTGCATAACACTCTAACCATTCATCCCACTGTTCATCATCAAGTAGGCGCGCTTCTTTAAATAAGAACTGGCTCACTGATTCTAAAGTTGCTTCAAGATTCGCGTTACTCATGCGTTATCTCCTTGTTCAGCTAAAGCTTGTTCTGCTTTAATCGCACGTTTCATTTCTTCTAACCAATGTTGATGTTGCGCAAGGTATAAACCTTCGTCTTCAGTTTTAACGCCTGAAAGTTTAGGTTTTAGACCAATTTCGTTTGCTGCATCATCTGGGCCATTGATCCAATGCTTTGAGCCACGGCACATATCGTTCCACTCAAGTTCGATACCAGCATAACCTGCTTGACATGCACGGAATTCTTCTAAGTCATCTGGTGTCGCCATACCTGAAGCATTGAAGAAATCTTCATATTGACGAATACGGCGTGCGCGAGCTTCTGGCTCTTCACCTACAGGTGCGATGCAGTAAATTGTTACTTCAGTTTTATCGACAGCAATTGGGCGAAGTACACGGATTTGTGAACCGAACTGATCCATCAAATAAACGTTTGGATATAAGCAAAGGTTACGTGAGCGCTCGATCATCCACTTCGACATAGCAGGACCGAATTTCTCAGAGTATTCATCTGCTTTAGGGAAGTTAGGGCGGTCTTCAGGGTTAGCCCATTGTGTCCAAAGCAACATGTGACCATTTTCAAAACCGTAAGAACCACCGCCTTGTTTACCCCAAGATCCTGCGCTCATTGCACGGATATTGTCGCCAGCTTGTTTTTCTTTACGTTGTTGCGTAGTCGCAGCATAATTCCAGTGAACTGCAGATACATGGTAACCATCTGCACCATTTTCAGCAGTGAGTTTCCAGTTTCCTTCGTATGTATAAGTTGAGGCACCACGTAAAACTTCTAAACCTTGATCAGACTGACCCACGATCATATCGATAATTTTAGTCGTTTCACCTAAGAATTCTTCTAATGGCAAGACGTCTGGGTTTAAGCTACCGAATAAGAAGCCTTTATAACTTTCAAAACGTGCAACTTTCTTAAGATCATGTGATCCTTCTTTGTTAAAGCAGTCAGAATAACCTGCATCTGTTGGGTCTTTAACTTTTAAAAGTTTGCCTGAGTTATTGAATGTCCAACCATGGAATGGGCAAGTATAAGTAGCCTTATTACCACGTTTGTTACGGCAAAGTTGTGCACCACGGTGTGAACACGCATTGATCATTGCATTTAGCTCGCCTTGACGGTTACGAGCAATCACGATTGGCTGACGACCGATGTGTGTCGTGTAATAATCATTGTTATTTGGAATTTGGCTTTCGTGTGCCAAGTAAACCCAATTACCCTCAAAGATGTATTTCATTTCAAGGTCAAAAAGGGCTTGATCAGTGAAAACTGAACGATGAAGTTTAAACTCACCTGTCTCAAAGTTGTCTACAAGTAACTCATCAAGACGATCTAGATGGCTGGTATTAATTACAGGAATACGTGGCATGGACGTTCTCCGACTTTCCAAATTGAGGGGAAGTCATCGGGATAATTGACTTATCCCGATTCCGACTAATTGATTTAAGCTGATGCGCGGCGGCGTTCAACTTCAGTAGAAGGCGCACCTTCAACGTCTTTCACTAATTCAATGTCAAATTGAATATGTTTGAA
>NZ_JBWYIN010000025.1:0-7451 GCF_056779765.1 Acinetobacter sp. 24-47-62 | reverse complement strand
AGAGTCAATTTTGTGATTTATTTCTCAAATTTTGAGTGGTCTTATTCTTATGTTTTAATGAGGCTATTATTACGAATTAAATATAAAATCATAAATGAAAGCACTAATCACAGTTGGTTGTAAAACAGATCATGGTGGAATCATTGTTTTAGGTGATTCATCTTTTTTAGTTGAAGGTAAAGCAGTACATCTTGATGGCATGACTCACTTTTGTCCTAAGTGTAAGGTTCAATCACGTGCAATCGCATCTAATCAAGGTTTTATGACTGTTGGTGGAAAAAGTATTGTTGCGGTTGGTGATACATCAAGTTGTGGATCAAAATATTTAAAAATTTCTGATTTAGCTGTAATGAGTAATGGATCAGGGAGCGGTAGATCTAGTTTAAACACAACAGCACCTCTCTCTAGTAGCTTTATTGATGATAAAAATCATTTTTATGATGAACAAATACAGTTAGAGAATGCTAACGGTGAGCCATACGCAAATGTTGAATATTTAGTCACGTTTGAAGACGGTTCTACGCTCAATGGTACGACAGATAAAAATGGTAATACAGAGAGATTAAAAACTGAATCAGCTTTAGCAATAGTTTCTATCGATCTAATTGTTGATAGTAATTGTAACGAATCTTGTTCTTGTGGAGCATAATAAATGGATTTTAAAATTGTACCTGATTTACACTTACCAGAAATTCCAGGATTTAAATTGCCTAATATGCCCGATTTACCATCAGGAAAATCAGTAATTAGGTTCGTAACTGATAAGATCATAACAAATACAACGGTAAAATCTAAAGTTGTTATTCAAGAAGATAAATCAAAAAAATATAGAGGAATGACTGCTGGCGAAATAGCTATGTGCAGAAAAATATTTAAAGATTCAATGGATTATAGTAAGGTTAAAATAATAAACAAAGCATTTTTACCTAAGCAGCAAGTTCCTATGACGCCAAGAGGACATGCTCACTATCCTGATGGGTTAACAGGATCTGATATTTATCAAGAAGATTTTTCTAATCCTCAATTTCAAGAAAATCCAATCAGAGTGAATGGTAGTGATTTAAGAATAAGAGCTAAACTCACCTTCATTCATGAAATGACTCATGTTTGGCAATTTCAGAAAGGCATGAATGTACTAAGTAGAGGAGCAGTATTACAAACATTAGAGTGGACTTTACCTGACTCAGTATATGATCCTTATGACTACAGCTTAACAAAAGATACTGACTTTAAAAAATTGAATCCTGAACAACAAGCGAATATAGTCGCTGATTATTTTGGAATAATTGAAGGTTATAAAGAAATCAATTTTAGTATCGCTTGGCGGAATCATAGAAGTAATAATTCACAATACATAAAAAAGGTTATGCAACCAATCATTAGTGATCCTGTAGGATATCAATTAGTCTCAAATATTACTTTAATTCCCGTAGTTCCATTACTTTTCTTAATTTACTGAACTTTATTCTAATGAAATATATATTTTTTTTAAGCCTAGTATTTTCATCATTATCATTAATTGGTTGTAAAGAAAAACGTGTGGACTATTTCAAATATGAAATTGTAGATAGCATAAATATTTGTGCATTGAAAACTGAAGAAATCAAAGAGGCTAGCGATTTTTCCATGTTCGATACGTCTTTTAAGAGTATCAACGGAAACTTTAATGATGAATTATCAAAACAAATTTATGAAAGAAGTTTAAAAAATATCAGCCAAAAAGAAAGTAAACATGTTTTTTGCTTTTCAAAAAATAGTTTGAAATCAGATTTTTTAGAGACACAAATTAGAGTTGAACTAAAAAGTGAAAAAAATTTCAGACAGTATGAATTTATAAACTATTTTTGTTTAAAAAATAACAATTTAATAAATTTTAAGGATAAAGAAGAAGCTATGAAGTCATGTCAATAATGTTAAGTTCTCCTAAAATTAACATAATACACGTTATGCGAAGTTGAAAATTTGAGACTATAGCCTTAATTTTTATATATTTTTTTAAAATTTAAGACCTAGGTCAGTCACTAGGTTTTTTTGTTTCGTATAACAGCCATTATGTTAAGTGGCTAGGTTTCATTTTAATCTTAGCAATTCGACAAAATATGATTCCAGAACATAGTCCACAAAATGTGCTTAAAACGATTATTAAAACATCAGCTTTTTGAGTTGGTCCATTATTAAGTATTGTCATGTAGATTTTGAACGCTGGAAAGGCTATTAGAGAACACCAAAAACACAAATAAATTGAGGATAGAAAATTTATTTTACGAAGTAAAAGCGCCATTGGTAATACAAGTAAAAAATTTATAGTAAGGGTAAAAGGAACAGCAAATAGCATAATGAGTAATGAAACAGAAAATAATAACTGAATAAATTGGGTTAGCTGAAAATCCCCCAGTGAACTTATGCAAATAGTTGCTATAAAAGGCAAAGGAGCTACGACAGAAGAAACTAATATCGCTTTGATTAAGTTTCCTTGATTTTGAATATTATTTTTTTCCATAAAATAGATCTATAACCTAGATACGAACAGTTTAAACTGTTAATTTGTATTAAGAAAATCTAAAATTAACATAATACACCTTATGCGAAATGCTTGAATTTTTCCTATAAGCATCAATATCTTAACTAAAGCCGTTCCAGTAAACAGCGCACTGGAACGGCTTTTTTGTGATTTGTCACGTTCCACGTCTATTCTTTGATCTTTGTTTCACAACTTTGTGTAGTTCTATTTAACCATTTGGTAGGAAGAATCGGCTCAGGAAGCCACGCTTTTTAGGCTCAGGTTCAACATGCTCAGGAACAGGAATTCGCTTTTTTTCTACATCGATAGTAGTCAATCCGTCCTCTTTAGACTGCTCAGACTGAAGGGGGGGGATTATATCTTCTGTACTAGGAAGTGAATTACTCTCGGTATGAGTTGTATCAGATTCAATATTGACCTTAGATGGCTTCATTTCGATGAGTGTAAGAAGTGTATCAATACGAGAATTAGCTTTGGCCTCCCGATCTTCTGCTTTTTCTAATTGTTTCTTTAAAAAATCGATTTGATTTTTTAATTCTATGATTGTTTGATCCGTGTACTCAGGTGTATTTGGATTTTGTATTGCAGACGTATCGATACGTTTTGACTGTTTTGTATTAAATGGTTCGCCATACACACGAAGTAACTCTGAAAAGTCTATGTAACCATCGTGATCACGACTTAATACTCCATTTTTTATATCTTTATAGAGTGTTGCACGAGATTTTTTATACAGTGCAGCAGCATCACTAACACTGTATTTTGTACTTGTTTTCATAGTGTATTACTGTGTATTTACGATACGTATTAAGGGATACAATAAGTGTATTCTTCAATACACTCAAGATTTGAAGCCTAAGTTTTTTAAGTAGGGTAAAAATTGCTTTTGTTGTTTAGGATCTCTAAGCATTTCCTTAATTTTTGATGCTAATGTTTCGTAGCTTTCACCTTCTAGTGCTAAATGGGAAAGTTCATGCAAACGGGATAGCTGATTACCAAACATATTAATTTGAGCATCTGTCAGGTTATAAAACTCTTTTGGTATATCTATATCTGGTGGATTAATATTTTTAGCTTTTTCCTTAAACGAAAATAGAATATGAGTAACTTTACGGCCTGTCTTTTTTTGCTCATACGTTACGCTTAAAGGGCTGTATTCATTTATTTGGTCTATCGCAGTATCAATTACTCGTTTCTTAAAGTCGGCAAATAACGGATATTTCTTACCGAGTTCTAGCATTGTTCGTAAGTTATCAACGGAGATTTCACGCTTACCTATTTGTCTATACTGGACCAACAGTTCATAAATACGGATACCATACCCACTGTTGATTCCAACAATATCTGATAAAGCATACTTAGTAAATTCTCTACTTAAATTAGAAATGAAAGGCAAAATGGGTTTTGAAAAGCGAATACCAATGACACCCTGGCTATCCAAAAACTGGATCTCTTGGACCCATCTCATCTTTATAGATTTATCGTTAACAGTAAGGTTAATTGATCTTTCATAAAGTCTATTAATACCTTCCTTTAGATCCCTATATGCGGTTTTCTCATGTACCCCTAAGCGTTGTAGTTCATTAACACTCACTGGATATAGTTCATCATCTGTGATTGGTTGGTTTTTAGGAATACGGGAAATTGCTGCTAAGACGATACGTTGCTCTACAGCACTTAATTGATATGATGCTTCTATAACTTGATTTGATTTTACAACTTGATTCTTATCCAAAATGAAGCCATTGATTTTTTTAATATATGACAAATATATACCTGTCATAGTTAGTAGTCAATCCGTCATAGTTAAGTAGTCAATCCGTCATAGTTAGTAGTCAATCCGTCATAGTTAGTAGTCAATCCGTCATAGTTAAACTCTGATACCTTTGCTATATAAGGGATACAGGTGTCTGAAAAGATTTAAAAGATTTAAAAATAAATAAAAAAGGCTGTTTGAAAAATTGCCCTTGGTTTTCGCTTCGCTCAAACTCTATTGAACTTCGCTTGCGCTCAGTTCGTCGGGGCAATTTTTTCTCTAATCTCTTTGTGAATTCTATAAAAACAAAAGCAAAAGCATTCGGAATTCGCTTCGCTCATATCATTTTTTATGCTCGCTTCGCTCGGTTTAAACACTACTTTGTGTCATGTGATTTTATTTCTAGCTAAATTTTTATAAAAAATGGTTTTTCAGAGAGGGGATATATCAACTTTTCTGTGTGTCGCTCGTAGACACTCGCTTATATCCTCCTTATTGCTTCTTATTTTTCGTTTTTAGCCCTGTTTTCGTTTTTTAGCTAGAAGACAGTGTTTTTATTTTAACTGCGCTTAAATCGCATTCTATGCGTATTTATTAAGGGTTTCTTTTTTCAAAATTTGCTCCGAGGGCTTTTTCATTTTTGATCAGCAGATCAGGAATGCACGCTTACTCGTTTCTCTGGAGAGAAACAATATTGTGTTGTTGACCAAGCATTCTCTGTACGTCAATTTAGCCAGTTAAATCACTTTTGGTCTCGACACATGCCGAATATTTTTTCTCACACACCACGCATCTATCGATGAAACCTCTGAATCCTTTACACCATAAGGTTTACATGGAATTTTAATGGGTTAAAAAAGTGGGGCTCTAAAAAAGCAAAATATAAGTTTATATAATTGAAAAATAAAGAAAAAAGCTAGCTCACCGAAAAGGGCTATAAAATATGAAAAATTATACATAAATATTTGTTTTATATGGTGAAAATTCTGGGCTCTGAGTAAATTTGGGGTATAGCTCATTTTTTTGGGGGAAAATTCAATAAGTAATTAATATATATAGATAAACACTTGAGCTCTGAATTTTTCTTGATATTGATGGTTTTAAAGCGAATATTAGTTGTGTGTAAAAATATAAAACTCAGTATGTATAACGAAATTTTTTTTGAGAGAAGTAAATGATGGACAATATTATTCAGTTATCTAAACCATGTACGCTTTGTGGAATTAGGCAGAATGTTAAGTTGTTTACTGAGCTAATGCTTTGCTCTCAATGTCAGGAAAATATTAGGATCACTAATCCTGGTATGTTTGCTTCAAATGAACAGATCCAACAAAAAACTCAGGATTAACCTGAGTTTCGTACGGTGTATTTTAATTTTAGAAGAGCTATAAAGTGTCTACAAAATTGGTGGCTATTCACAGCATTAACTTTTTCGTGTTACAAGTGCGCTTTTCATTTTCAAGTGCTTTTAGTAAGACAACTTGCTTTTTCTCAATCCATTGAAAAGTTTCATTGTCTACAGGCAAAACAGCATTAGGATTTTTTTCTTTATATGAAATTAAATATTCATTTATAAGACATAGTTCATCGGCAATATGAGGTCTATATGTCATCTGATCATTGAGTGAAAATTCTTCTCTTCCTGATTCCTCAAATTTTTTCAATGAATACACTTGAAGTAACACATGCTGAAATATTGCATCTTGTAAATCTTTTGAAGTTTTTGAATCTAATTTATCAATAAGTTTCAAGTTTTGAGGCAGAAATGACAAAACATTACTAGCAGAATGCTCCGCTTCCAGTTGGGCTATTTTAAGGTTGCTTTCATATTTTTCGTCAGCAAAGCTACAACCACTTAACTGAAGAGTTAAAAACAGTACCGTAAGTTTTTTCATATTAATAACCTAACCTTTTATAGTCAGCATTTAATCCATCTCCTTTATAAGTACCTTCTTTCCACAATTGATCTAACATTCCAGCGTGATAGTCTTGTTTGAAGACTTTCTTGTACATATTTCGATTAATGGTTAATGGACCTTGATTTACAACTAATTCCCTTGTATCTGTAACAACTTTTGCCACACTAATTTTATCTTTAACATCTAAAATTAATGATGCTATATCATAATAACCACCAATTGACTTGGTAGTTCTTAATGTAAAAGTATCAGATTGAAACTCTGCTATTAATTTTGCAGCATCTTTAAGAGCATTCTTTCGTACATACTGTTGAAATTTAATATACTGTTGAGTATGAAATGAGGACCTATACCACATTTCTTCAGGAATTTTATTCATATCCATTTCCATCCCGAATCGTGCAGCTAATAATAGTTCCACATCATTCGTGACTTCTTTCCAATATTCCTTTGCCATCATAAAGTTATATGGTCTAGCCATATAATAACCGACAACTTTAACATAGGAGTTACATAAAGGAGCTGTTAAAATCTTTGTCGCATCACACGCTTTTTCTTCAACTGGGAAATCTACATTTTCAGGATTTATATATTGTGTCATGCTTTACTCCAAAGGCGGTAAAGGTTTAGAAAGATCATAAGTCATTAATTGAACTTTTTCCGTAGAAGTTCCTGTTGTTATCTCTTGCGTATTTCCATACTTATCAGTTTCACCCTCAATAATATTTCCGCTTTCATCAACGAGCTTATAATACATATTAGGGATAGGTTTATTTGAAGTTTCATCTATTAATTGGTAGACGATTCCATGTAGAGCTTCTGATTCATCTACTAGATTACTCTCAAGTAAAGAGCTAGGTAATGATGTAGTAGGCTTAATTAAAGAACTACTACCTGAACCATTGCTCATCACAGCCATACTAGATATTTTCATATATCGAGAGCCACAACTCGAAGTATCACCATCAGCCACAATACTTTTATTACCAACAACCATAAACCCTTGTTTGCTTGCTATGGCTCGTGATTGAACTTTACACTTAGGACAATAGTGAGTCATACCGTCTAAATGGACAGCTTTACCTTCAACTAAAAAGGATGAATCACCTAAAACAATGACTCCACCATGATCAGTCATACAT
The DNA here is from genome assembly GCF_056779765.1 of Acinetobacter sp. 24-47-62. NCBI lineage: Bacteria > Pseudomonadati > Pseudomonadota > Gammaproteobacteria > Moraxellales > Moraxellaceae > Acinetobacter > Acinetobacter sp. 24-47-62. The sequence continues at coordinate 113 of NZ_JBWYIN010000025.1, read as the reverse complement.
CCAACTGTAATTAGAGCTTTCATTTTAATTTTATAATTTCTTAATAATGTTGTTATTAAACCATAAGAAACTAACCCTACAAAATCAAAGAAATTTCCTCTGATTCCTCATCC
>NZ_JBWYIN010000024.1:0-9337 GCF_056779765.1 Acinetobacter sp. 24-47-62 | reverse complement strand
CAATATCAAAACGACGAGTTAAACGCTCCATGGCATCAATATTGTCAATCGCACATGGCTGTTCAATTAGATCCACACCACCATCTTGCAGAAGCTGAATACCTTTGATCGCTTCTAACTCAGACCAAGCACGGTTCACATCGACACGGATAGAAATATCAGCACCTAACGCTTTTTTGATGGTGAGAACATGCTCAACATCTGCTTCTACAGCACGAGAACCAATTTTTAATTTAAAGAAGTTATGACGCTTAGCTTCGATCATCTTTTTCGCTTCAGCGATATCTTTATCTGTATCACCAGAAGCCAACACCCAAAGTACAGGAACGCTGTCACGCAGACGGCCACCTAACACTTCAGACAGCGGCAAACCTAAACGTTGAGCCTGAATATCCAGTAAAGCAGTTTGAATGGCACATTTTGCAAAACGGTTGCCATTAATATTCTTCTTCAACACTTGCATAATTTGAGCAATGTTGAAATCAGTAAAAGTTTTGAGTAGTGGAGCAAAATAAGTATCGATATTGGTTTTGATACTTTCAGGGCTTTCTTCACCATAGCCTAAGCCACCGATGGTGGTTGCTTCGCCCCAACCAATGAAACCATCCGAAGTTTCGATTTTAATGAGGACTAAGGTTTGAGTTTGCATCGTTGCGACCGCCATCTTGTGTGGGCGGATCGTCGGGATTTCAACGAGCAAGGTTTCAACTGATGTAATCATTTCCACTCTACGCATTCTTGCATTGTGTATTTCATGTGGTATACCTTAAAAGAATGCAAAAATAGAGTCGAAGATCATTTTTGCATTTTAATATATTTAAAAGGTATGGAAGTCATGGAGCTTAGACATCTACGATATTTTGTCGCAGTGGTAGAAGAACAAAGTTTTACAAAAGCAGCCGAAAAGTTATTTATTGCGCAGCCACCATTAAGTAGACAAATTCAAAATTTGGAATCAGAGCTTGGCATTGCTTTATTTGAGCGAGGTAGCCGTCCATTAAAAACAACACAAGCCGGTTATTTCTTTTATCAGCACGCAGTGAAATTACTTGCCAATGCTGAAGAAGTTAAGTCTATGACAAAGCGTATAGGTCTAGTTGAACGTACAGTAACAATGGGGTTTGTCGGGTCACTGCTTTATGGGCTGCTTTCTAAAATTGTATATTTATATAGGCAGCAGCAACCCCACTTAAAGATTGAACTTGTTGAAATGACCACGTTAGAACAAGTTAAAGCACTCAAAGAGGGGAAGATTGATGTTGGATTTGGGCGGCTTAGAATTTCAGATCCAGCATTGAAGCGAATTTTGCTTCGTGAAGAGCGCTTAATGATGGCAGTGCATGCGAGTCATCCTTTAAGTTTGAAAAAAGAAGGTGTTTATCTATCTGATATTTCTGATGAAAATATTTTTTTATACCCTAGCCATACAACCCCTAGCTTTGCAACTCAAGTCCAAGCCTTGTTTGCAGAATATAATTTAGAACCTAAAAATATACGTTTGGTGCGAGAAATTCAGCTATCTCTTGGTTTGGTTGCAGCTGGTGAAGGTATTTGTATTGTTCCAGAAAGTGCGAAATCAATTCAGCTATCCCATTTGCTTTACATCCCAATTTTAGATGAAACTGCAGTAAGTCCAGTATTTATGACGATACGTAATCTAGATGAGAGCGAGGACATCATGTCTCTAATAGATTGTATTTACCAAGTGTATGATTTAGAAGCAATTAAGTATGATAGAAATTTAATTTAGATAGGGTCTAATACAATAATTAGACTTAGGTCTAAAGCTATTGGGTAAAAAATAGCAATCAAAAATCTTAAATACTCAAAATAACTACGACTTTAGCTTATGCCCCGAAAAGGGGCTTAATTTTTTTTGATAAATTTCAAACAAATAATTTTAACTTTGAAGAAAAAGTAGGTTGCAATAAAAAATTCAAATTAGAAATTCTCAAAGAATTTTTTTTTAAAGTAATTATTCGTCTAATTTTCATTCAATCATACTAGAAATAAGCCCTCGAGATTATTTAGACCTTGAAGGTATATATATAGATATATTCGGTTTTGGACATTTTTTCAGCTTTAAGTCAATGTTGCGTCATATTTTTGGAGAGTTTATTTGCAGGAGGCGCAACCTTGGAAGCAAACAAATTAAATATCAATCGTGTGATTGATGATGCTAAGTTCACACCATTTCATTGGGGTGTATTATTTTGGTGCTTATTGATTATTATCTTTGATGGTTATGATCTTGTCATTTACGGAGTTGCATTACCTTTATTAATGCAGGAATGGGCATTAACTTCAGTACAAGCTGGATTGTTAGCAAGTACAGCTTTATTCGGGATGATGTTCGGTGCTATGTCATTTGGTACATTATCAGATAAGCTTGGTCGTAAAAAAACCATTATGATTTGTGTGGCAATCTTCAGTGGATTTACATTTTTGGGGGCATTTGCATCAAATCCAACTGAATTTGGTATTTTACGCTTTCTTGCTGGTCTGGGTATTGGCGGTGTGATGCCTAACGTTGTTGCTTTAATGACTGAATATGCACCTAAGCGAATTAGAAGCACTTTAGTTGCCCTTATGTTCAGTGGATATGCAATTGGTGGTATGACGTCAGCATTATTAGGTGCTTGGTTAGTTCCACAATATGGCTGGAAAATTATGTTCTATATCGCTGCATTGCCTTTAATCGCATTGCCGTTGATTTGGAAATTCCTACCAGAATCTTTGATGTACCTGACCAACAAAAACCAAACCGAGCAAGTGCGAATTAATGTGAAGAAAATCGCACCTGAAAAAAATATTACTGCTGACACTCAATTTGTATTAGATGAAGTCACAGCAGGTGATGAAGCTCCTTTAAAAGCATTATTCCAGCAAGGTCGTACCTTCAGTACTTTCATGTTCTGGGTTGCATTCTTTATGTGTTTACTCATGGTTTATGCTTTAGGAAGCTGGTTGCCAAAACTGATGATTCAAGCGGGTTACTCGCTTGGTGCAAGTATGATCTTCCTATTTGCATTAAATATCGGTGGTATGGTGGGTGCAATCGGTGGTGGATATCTTGCAGATCGTTTCCACATCAAAAAAGTACTCACAATTATGTTCGTGTGCGGTGCACTTGCACTTATCCTTCTCGGCTTTAATAGTCCACAAATCGTGTTGTATACGCTAATTGCAATCGCGGGCGCTGCAACGATTGGCTCACAAATTCTACTTTATACATTCGTCGCACAATATTATCCGTCGACAGTTCGTTCAACTGGTATGGGGTGGGCATCTGGTATTGGTCGAATTGGTGCAATTGTAGGTCCAGTACTCACTGGTGCTTTGTTAACCATGGAACTTCCGCACCAAATGAATTTCTTGGTCATCGCAATTCCTGGTGTGATTGCAGCCTTAGCAATTTTTATGGTGAATCTGAAAAATTCAGTAGATGGAAAAATTGCTCAGGAAGAACCGGTGCACTCTTCTAAAGTCGTAGAACAAGCACAGTAAAAATTCTTTATAAATAAGACAGCTGCCAGAAGGTGGCTGTTATTTAGACTTTTAAACCATTTTATAGGATAAGAGAGATTAGGATGATCTTTTCAAACAAACCTTTTACTTTAAGTTTAATCTCATTAGCTGTTTTAACCTCTACTGCAACATTTGCACAAAGCACACAACAGTCTGAAATAGAGCAACTACGTCAAGAAATTGAAGTACTTAAATCAATGATGGAACAACAACAGAAGAATGCTGTTGTACAGACAAAATCGATTGAGACATTAAAAACTGAATCTGTTAAACCCCAACCAAAACTAAATGTTGGTAAAGATACCACTTTTAATTTTTATGGTAATGTTCGTCTAGATGCCTCATATCAAGCCGAAGGTAGTGCGGCAGATCGCCTATATAATAATATTAATAAAGTTCCTTTAGAGGGACAAAGTGAAGCAAGTGATCAACTGAAGTCGACTCTATCAGCAACACGTTTAGGTTTGGATATTCATAGTCAAATCAATGATAAAAAAGTTTCAGGTAAAGTTGAAGTCGACTTTTTGGGTGGAGCTGGATTAGATAATCTTCGTATACGTCATGCTTATATGAATTACGATAAATGGTTAATTGGTCAAACTTGGTCTAACTTTGCTGTGCCAGACTATATGCCTGAAACGATTGATGCCTTAGGTTATGTGGGTGGTGCTGTAAAACGTACACCTCAAGTTCGTTATAGTATGAGTTTAGCACCTGCAACAGGCTTGGTCCTTGCAGCAGAAGATCCAAAAGATGGCTTATCTAAAATGCGTACACCTGCAGTCACAGCGCGATTGAATCATCAATTAAATGATGATGCTAAACTCAGTTTACGTACTATGGTCAATGAAAAGAAAACAGAAGTTGATGAAGTCGTTGCATGGGGCGTAGGACTTGGTATGCAATATAAGTTAGCTCCTTCAACTACACTGAAAGCTGACTACTATCATGTAAAAGGAGATAGCAGTTTCGTTTCATGGACGAATCCTGGTATCAGCCGTAGCTCATCTGGTGAAATTTTAGATGAGAATGAATTTGACTCGATTACAATAGGTCTAACGCAGCAATTTAATCCTCAATGGCGTGGAACTGTTGGTTTTGGTTATATGAATCAAGATGTGACAAATGCTTATCGAGGTGGTGCAGTAAATCTGACAGAGATCAATAAGGAGCTTTGGCAAGGTTGGGTCAATGCATTCTATAGTCCGATCAAACCGATTAGCCTTGGGTTGGAATATGTGTATGGTGAGCGTAAAGCTGTGGTATCTGCACCAAATGGTTCTAACACAGGTGAGGATAATCGTGTCAGTGCTGTAGCAATTTATAATTTCTAAATTATTCAGACTTGAATGATGATAAAAAGAGCGATTTTTCGCTCTTTTTTTATGGGATGGTTTTAGAGAATGTCAGAATAGATCCTAGAAAAAATAAAAATATAAAAGTACTATGAGATCTTATTTGACTTTAGATTCTCATCTACTAGGAGAAGGCGCGTTTCGTGTACGAATTAGATTGCAAATTACTCAGTATTTTTTTTCATGTTTACAAATTTAAAAGTGTCTCGATTGCTGCTGAACAATTGCAGATGAGTCAACCTGCTGTAAGTAATATTCTTAACAAAATTCGACAACATTATAACGATCCGCTTTTTTTAAGAATTGGGAATGAAATGATCCCGACGGAATTATCAAAGCAATTATTCCCATTGGTCAGTGAAGCATTAAGTAAAGTTGAAGCGATTAATAATTTTACGATTGATTTTGATGAAGCTATATCAGATCAACAATTCACCTTGGCGATGACTGATGTTTCGCATTTAGTATTACTGCCTAAGATTTCCCAATATCTAAAAGCAAAAGCATCTCATGTCAGATTAAATGTGCGTCCAATAACTTCTGAAACAAGTTATCAAATGGCAAATGGTGAAATTGATCTTGCATTAGGATTTCTGCCTCATTTGGAAAATGGCTTTTATCAACAAAAACTATTCGAGCAATATTATGTTGTAATTGCAGCAAAAGATCACCCTCGTTTAACGGGAGATTCAATCCGCAAAGAGCAGTATTTGGCAGAATCACACATTGATATTGATGCGGGAATGGGGCATTACCATATTGAAAATGAGCTGTTAAACCTTGAACTTAAAAGAAATATTTTAATGCGATTACCAAGTTATCTTGGTGTTGGTCTTGTTGTTCAAGAAACTGATGCGATTGCTACAGTGCCTTACTATCTAAGTGAAGTTTTATTATCACGAGGCAATTTAAAAATCTTTGATGCACCTATTGCTTTCCCGACATATGGTGTTAAACAATACTGGCATATGTCCTGTCATCATAAGACCAGCCATCAATGGCTTAGACATATGTTTCATGAAATCCTTGTAAAATAACACTCATAAATACTCTATGAGCAAGCGATTGGGGTTATATAGGTAGGCTATTCCTTAAATAAAAAATAGCCTAAGCTCTAAGCATCGTTATTAATTTTTAACTAAACCGCCATCCACTATTAAATTTTGACCAGTGACAGCTTTGGAGTACGGTGACAAAAACATTAAAATGGCTGAAGCAAACTCATCAGGAGTGACGACTTTACGCAAGGGGGTAGCGGAAGCAATATAATCAAAAACTTCCTGTGGCGTGCTTTTACTTGCATCAGTTTGTTGAAGTAATCCACCAGACAACATATTGACATTAATTCCAAACTCACCTAATTCATGAGCACATGTTCTCGTCAATGCGAGAAGGGCAGATTTTGCAGTAGTATAGTCATGATATGGCACAACAGGATTTTGCACCAAGTTTGTTCCTATATTCACAATTCGACCGAATCGATTAGCTTTCATGTCGGCTAAAGCGGCTTGAGTGGTATTAAGGGCAGCTTTGACAGCACCCTCAAACTGAGTGTGCATATCATTCCATTGTATTTGTGAAATATTTGGTCTTGCATCCCCGTTAAATTTAAATCTAACGAGTGCATTATTCACAATTGAATGAATAGCTTCACCAAAATGCAGTTTGGCAGCGTTAAACATTTCTGAAACTTGATCTGCATCAGTAATATCCGCTTGATAACTAAAAACTTGATCAGGATGTGAAAGTTTTAATGTCTTAGCGGACTCATGACTACTATGATAATTGACAACGACACGAGCGCCTTCGCTCAATAATGCCTTGGTAATAGCCAAGCCAAGGCCTCGTGCCCCACCTGTAACGAGTACAATCTGTTCGTTTATTTTCATTTACACACAATCATTAAGACTTGGTGAAGATTGTATTTAAATAATAAGTAACTTCAACCTTTGATAAAGCAAAAATATTTATTTTTGAAATGAAATTTCTAATAGTTTGTGATGAATAAATCTGAGCTTGTCTAAGACTTTATCTGATAGCGTAAATGGGTATGCATCATCTAAACCCATACTGCGATTAAGTGCATTTAAGTTAAAAGTGATGATTAACCAGTTTTGTAAAACAGTTTCAAAGTTTTTAGCACCAATCGGATTTTCTTCGATCGTCATACTTGGGAGATCAGCACGTTTAGATTGAACACTCAGACCCGCATAGTATGCTGTTTCTAAGGTATCCATCATATGTAAATAATGTGCCCAAGTCTCTGCCCAATCTTCCCATGGGTGAGCACTTGCATAGGAACTAATAAATTTTTTCTGCCAGTCTATGGGTGGACCTTCGTGATAATGTCGCTTTAAAGCCTCAGCATAATCTTGTCGTTCATCTCCAAACATTACTCTGAACGCATCAATGAGATCTGGTCGAAGCTCTTGAATGAGATCAAAATAGTAATGCCCGCTTTCGTGGCGAAAATGACCGAGTAGGGTTCGATAGTTTTCACCCATTTTTATTCGGGTTGTTTCGCGGTATACGACGTCTGCTTCGCTTGCATTTAATGTAATTGTACCTTGAGCATGCCCAGTTAAAACAGGAAGATCTGGTTCGGGCATCAAAAAATTAAATCTAAGTCCAAATTGATCTTGATCATTTTTTTTTGGTCTCGGCATAATATTTAGTTGTTGCATCATATAAAGGAAACGACGCTTCGCATGCTCTAATCTGCTCCAATAGATGGTGTGATCAGGATTATTTAAATTTGGAATAATAGAGGTTAGTTTGCAAGAGTCACAGTAAATATCAGAACTTTCTGCAGGAATCATCCAATTGCATACATGATGATGCAAATAATTAAAACAGGGTTTATAGAGTTTATTTTTGAATTTGGGATTAATAGATTTCCACAACTGAATAGTATGTTTATGGAAACTTCCCATTTCTTTTTCTTCTACAACATATCCTAAATTAATTCCACAATGAGTACATGTAGAATTCATAAAAAAGATTTGCCGATTACACTGCGCGCAAGAAAAATATTTCATAAAAATTATTCATTTTTTTGAGATTATACCATTGCTTTTTTCAAAAAAAAAATTTGTGTTTCTGAAATTAAATAACGAAAATTAAAAGCAAGAAAAATGATGAACAATAAGTAATCAACGTATTGAATTTTGTAAATAGCAGTCTACTTAAGATCATTTAGTTGCTGTATAAAATAAAATCAATTTTATTAAAAAATAGTGTGATACAAGTCACAATATATTGAAATATATGATTTTTAATCTAAAAAAATCTTGATTAGAAAACTAAATGATCGTTTAATGCTATTAAGTAAAATTTCTTTAAATCTATGGGTATTTTGTATATGCAAACTCAGATTATCTCAAAAAAAAACTTGAATAATACGATCACTTCAGAAAGCAATATAATTAAAATTGTTGAAGACTCAGTTGTAATGATCGACGTGGCTCCTGAAGATGTTCAAGAGCTGATTGTGAATGATAATCAGGTCATTATTAAACTTAATAATGGGGAAACAATAACCCTAGAAAACTTCAATTATGAAACATCTGATTTAGTTTTCCGTAACCAAAATAGTGAGATGTTTGTTCTTGATTTCAAAAATGTAGAATACAATCCTTTAGAAAGCATAGAAGCTTTACTAGAAGGTGGTGCTGGAACTGGCGCTACAATCTTAAATAATTGGTTAGCTGGTGGTGCACTTGCACTAGGTGCAGTTGGAGTTGGCGTTGCTGTATTTGATGCTGCAAATGGATCAAGTGACACAAAACAGCCGTCCAAAGATCTCAGCAAATTAGTTGATGCAATCAATGATGCTAAAAATTCATTAAATCAATTGGATGGTGATGAAAAACAGCGAGTTGAAAATGCTATTAATGATGCAGAAGCTGTTTTAAAAGATCCAGAATCAAGTCAAGAATTACTTGACCAGACGGCTGATGATTTAATTGCTATTGTTGAAGATGCTTTAAAAGATCAAGAAGCTAAAGATGCTGCTAAATTAGAAGAAGCAATTAATAATCTTGAAGCTGATTTGGAAAATGCAAAGGATAAGTTGGAAAATGAAGATCCAAATGATCCATATACTGATGAAACTAAATCAGAATTAGAAAAAGAAATTGAAGAAGCTCAAAAGCTTGTAGATGACTTTAATAACAATATTGGTGATAAGCCAAGCATTGATGATGTAAACAATGCTCGTGATGAACTAAATAATGCTGTTGATAATCTAAAAACTGAATCACAGCAAGAATTTGAAAATACGCCTGCTACAGAAGCGGATTTAGTCGCGCTTGAAACGAAGGCGAATGAACTTCAAAAGAAACTTGATGACAATGCAGAGTTAGAAGAATCAGCAAGATATACTGATGAAACACGTGATGCACTTCAACAAGAAATTAATGAAGCTTTACAACTCGTTGCTGATGGTCGTGATC
>NZ_JBWYIN010000023.1:0-18525 GCF_056779765.1 Acinetobacter sp. 24-47-62 | reverse complement strand
CCATGTGAGAGTAAGTCATCGCCAGCTCATTATTCTAAACACCCCCTTCAATAGAAGGGGGTGTTTTTTTATATCAAAAAATTGAAATAAAGATATAAAAATAAAAGCCCTCATTAGAGGGCCTTGTATCAAATAGTAGATTAAAGTTGTCGTCGAGCGTGTTTTAACGCAGTTCTTAGGCCTTCCTCTAGCGTTGGATGGTAGAAAGGGTGATCTAGAATTTCATCAACAGTAAGATCACTGGAGATAGCCCAAGCGAGCAAATGTGCTAAATGTTCTGCTGAATAACAAAGAAATTCTGCTCCGAGAAGTTTACGTGAGTGTCGATCGACGTAAACCTCTACAGCCCCAATATTTTGTCCATTGACAATCGCTCGTCCTTGCTTTTCGTAGGATACGATACCTGTAACAAACTCATGATTGGCTTTACGCAGTGTGTGATAATTGGAGCCGATCCCTGCCATTTCTGGTGAGCTAAACATAATACCCAATGGGGTAAGACTTTTTTTATGACTCGATTGATGTTGATCGAGGCAATTATGAACCGCCAATTTACCTTCATAAGATGCTTCATGCTGGATAGGCGTTGCAGTAAAAGCATCACCTACGATGTAAATGGGGTAGTCACCAAGCTGTTTAGTGGTTGGATCAACAGGTAATTTCTTTAGATTAATGAATTTATCATTTATATGCTGAATATTTAAAGAATCTAAATTCGTGGTACGACCAGTCGCAGATAATAGGTAATCAACTTCTATAGCTTTATTGCTACCATTTTCGATAAAGTTAATTTGAACCTTATCTTCGCCAAATTTCTCAACCTGCTCGGGTAAAATCTCATATTTGATATTTAATTCTTTTGAGAATATTTCTTGAGCAAGCGTTTGTAAGTCTGGGCTAGTCAATGAACCAATTTTTTTACTGCGAGCAAAAACTGTAGTTTCTACACCTAGACGCTGCATGGCTTGTGCAAGTTCGATTGCAATGACACCGCTTCCAATTACAGCTAAACTTTTTGGTAAAGTAGGTATTTCAAAGACTTGATCAGAAGTTAAATATAAATGACCAAGTTTTTGTTGCCAATCTTGATTTACTGTTGGTCTTGAACCAACAGCGATAATGAACGATTTAGCTTGGTATTTCTTATTATTAACATTGATTGTGTTTGCATTTACAAATGTTGCACGACCTGAAATTTTGTGCGCTGTAGGCCATGAATTAACGTCCTTCAGTGTTGCTTTTGTAAATCGATCACGTAATTGCTGTACATGTTGCATAACATCTTTAGTGTCAATTTGAGAAGAAATTTTTAGCCCAAGTTGTTCTGAAGTTCTCGCATTATACGCAAGATTAGCTGATGAAATTAGAACTTTACTCGGCATACAACCTACTCGAGCACAAGTGGTATCCCACGGACCGTCGTTCACAATAAGTATATTTTGTGTAGTTTTAATGGCTTCTTTATAAGCTGAAATACCAGCAGTACCAGCTCCAATAATAATGATATCGTACATATTGTATTGACTAAGAATGATTTGAATTCACTATATAAAAAAACCTTCGATGAAGAAGTTTTTTTTTCAATTTATTACACTTAAACCTTTAACTTTTGGTGATATCTACATTATTGAAAATTTGTATTATTTAAAACTAAGTATTTTCATGGTTGTTATTGAAATAAGATGAAAGAAAAAGGCGCTTGTGCGCCTTTAAAATGAATAAGATACATTTATCTTATAATGATGTACCTGCATGCACACCAACAGTTGGTTTTACATTCATCGATGTGCAACCGAGTAAAAGAAACGAACAACATAATGCAATACAAATTTTATTCATGAATAAGTCCTAATGAATTTGCTTTATTAAATAGTAACGTAGAACGACTACCTGACTTACATACTAAAAGTATAGGTTTAGGTAGACTATTGTAATACTTCGCAAACTCATGAACATCTGCATCTGTTATTTGACCTGAAATAACAGGTTGGTAAATCAAACTGATTTTAGACTTTTCGGCTAAAGCTCTTAATTCACTTGCAGTTGTTTCGTTACCTGATTCTTGATCAGGACGGTTAACGATCACAGACTTAAATCCCTGCTGCATTAAGGCATTGAATTTTGTAGACGTCATATGACCCGATACACTCACAGATGGATTAAGTGCTTTACTGAGCGGTTCTGATGCTGAATGACTTAGCGTTACGATACTAAAAATGAAGGTGGAAAGGATGAATCTAAACCACATCTTAGTCATCAAGCAAATCCATTTGTTTTGCTAATTGGTAGAGATTGTTAGAGCGATTTCCCGTACGACAGAACATTAATACTGGTTTTGGTAGCTCATTGAAATGATTTGCAAAAGTACGAACATCAAGCTCAGTAATTTGACCAGCAACTACAGGTTGATATACATAATCTAAGCCTTGAGCGCGTGCAGCTTCTTCAATTTGGGCACTAGTTGGCTGTTCTGGTCCGCCTTCCATATCGGGGCGATTATTAATCACAGATTTAAATCCTTTTTCAACAACTTGAACTAAATGTTCTGGCCCAATTTGACCAGCAAAACCTACATTTTCACTCATTGCGTCACTCCCAAAATAAATTAAAAGACTATGCTACTATCATAGCATCTCGCTCAGATATGAGCTTTGATCGACACAAAAAATTTAAAATAAAAATCGTATGAATACATGCATGGAGCACCTATGTACGATTACACCGTAGAGCCGCTGTACGTACAAAAAGCAAATGAGTTGATCGCTGCTGACCTTTATTTGCCTGTCAAAGTTAAAAGACCTCCTGTGCTTATTATGGCGCATGGTTTTGCAGGATTACGTCAATTCAAATTAATCCAATATGCGCAACGTTTTGCTCAAGCAGGTTTTGCGGTTGTACTCTTTGACTATCGTTGTTGGGGAGGCAGTACGGGTAAACCAAGAGAAATGGTCTCTGTCCGTCAGCAGCTAGAAGATTGGTATGCTGTGATTGCGCATATCAAATTATTCCCTTTGGTTGATGGGCACCACCTTTTCTTATGGGGAACGGGTCTGAGTGGCGGATATGTTCTAAAACTTGCATCTGAGTTAAATGGGGTTCGGGCTGCAATAGCGCAAGTACCCTTTGTGGATGGAAATGCCAGCGGTAAAATATATCCAATTCAACATATGGCGCAGGCTTTAAAGTTATCGAGTCAGGATTTAATGGCAGCTAAAGTTGGACGTATTGGAAAAACAATGCCTGTCGTTCATCCCTATGCATTAAGTTTCTACCCGAGTCAGGATAGTTATCAAGGGTATATGTCGATCGTCGATTCAAACTATTATTGGAGCGGTGAGGTGCCTGCAAGAGCTATGTTAGATGTCATACGATTTCGACCGATTACTACGGCAAGAAGTATTAAAATTCCTGTGTTATTTATAGCTGCCAAGAAAGATGCAGTTATTCCCATAGAGATTAGTCGTGAAACTGCAACCAATATGGCACCTTATGTGGAATACCATGAGTGGAATATGACACATTTTGATATTTATCAAGCAAATTGGATGGAAAGCGCAATCAAGCTTCAATTAGAATTCTTAGATCAAAATAGAGGAGTAAACTCATGATTGTTGTTTGTCCATCTTGTGGCGCAAAAAATCGTGTACCTGAAGATAAAATCCAATCTCAGCCGAATTGTGGTCAATGTCATGAGCATTTGATTCCGCTTGCCCCTATTGAGCTGAATGAGCAAAACTTTAGTAACTTTATTACCAACAGTGATTTACCAGTATTGATTGATCTTTGGGCAGAATGGTGCGGGCCTTGTAAAATGATGGCACCGCATTTTGCTGAAGTAGCCAAATCAAATCCGCATGTGGTTTTTGCGAAGATAGATACTGAAGCGAATCCGCGCTTAAGTGCTGCCTTTAATGTTCGTAGTATTCCAACGTTGGTATTGATGAATAAAACGCATGAAATTGCTAGAATAAGTGGTGCATTACGTGCAAATCAATTACGAGATTGGTTAAATCAGCAATTAAATGCTTAACCAATAGGCCAATATTTGGAGTGACTGTGTCAGATTCTCAACTTAAGCCAGAAGGTACATTATCCCTTCAAACCATTGCTATGCCTGCAGATACCAACTGGAGTGGGGATGTTTTTGGTGGTTGGATTGTTTCACAAATGGATTTGGCTGGAGCTATTCATGCAGAGCGTTATACAAAAGGTCGCTGTGCAACCATTGCAATTAATCAAATGACATTCCTTGTGCCTGTTAAGGTGGGTGATGTCATTAGTTGTTATACTAAAATTTTAAAGCTCGGAAATACCTCAATTCAAATGCAAATTGAAGTATGGGATAGTCACGACTCTTCACGTCCAGCGAAAAGAGTGACAGAAGGTGTTTTCACTTTTGTTGCGGTGGATGTGAAAGGGGCAAAACGCCAGATTCCAGATGATGTTAAACAAAAGTTTCAAGAATCTCTAAGCATCTAATCACAAAAAATCCCAACATTGTTGGGATTTTTTATTAGGGAAACTTTTTTAGGATCAATATGATCATGAGCTTTATTGCTTAAGTTGAGATTTCGAAATCCAAGCCCAGAGCATTTCACATTGAATTGGTTCTTCGCCAGACTCATCTGTCACGATCACTTTGACAAGGGTCTCACCTTTTTCAGACTCTTGCATCTGTTTTTGTTGATCATCAGTCAATGTAGCGACTGCGGTCATCGCACCTTTAGATGGGCGTTTGAAATCTACTTTTAAACTTTTTATTAATACAATTGAGGTATCGGGTACATTCATGCCGGTAACAAAGCCTGTAGCTGTTTCAGCGATCAGCGCCATTGCGCATGCATGCACTTGACCAATATGATTTTGCATTGCTTTATGGTTTTCGATTTTAACGACAACTTTAGCATGACTAACTTCAAGATAACGTAATTTGGCAGTTCCCACCATTGGAACGACACGGCCAAAAGCTTTGCTCCATAAAGTACTACGGATACCTTGTGGAAACTTAGATGTCGCTTTTACTAACTTAGATAAACGATTGCCTTTTGCCATGATCAGTTCCTATGATGGAGCAAAGAGATTAGTCTTTGAAGTTGTTAAATTGAAGTGGGATACCGAATTGTTGTTCTTTTAAGAACGCCATAACTTGTTGTAAAGTATCGCGCTTCTTGTCAGTGACTCGGATTTTATCGCCCTGAATAGAAGATTGCACTTTGATACCACTTTCTTTAATGGCTTTATTAATTTTTTTTGCTGTATCAGAGTCAAGACCGTCTTTAAGTTTAATCACTTGAATGACATTTTTGCCAGATGCTGTCATTTTTTGCGGATCTAGTGCTTGAACGTCGACCTTGCGTTTATAAAAGTGATTTTCCAGCATGTTGTAAACTTGCTCACATTGGAAGTCACTTTCAGTCGAGATCTTAATTTCTTTATTTTTTTCGTTTAATTCGATCGAAACGTCTTGACCACGGAAGTCGAAACGCGTTCCGATTTCCTTTTGTGTGTTTTGAACTGCATGATTTACTTCAAAAATCTCTAACTCTGAAACAATATCGAAAGATGGCATAGTTTAGACCTTTACAAATAGAAAGAATATCTGAGATGCTAGGGATGTTTTCTTCATTTGCCAAGTGTTGTTTACATCAAAGGAGTGCGCAATGATCCGTAAACAAGAAATTACAACATTTGAGTTCCCAGCTGACGCGATTATCTGGGATGTACGTGATACAAGTGCTTATGCTGAAGCACATGTGAAAGGAGCGGTGAACCAACCGATTTCCACACTTTCAGCAGATAGCCTGACTCAAGTTGCAGCGGATCAACCGATTTACATTTTATGTGGCGGCGGAAGTAAAGCACCACGTGCTGCAGAACTATTAGAAGGCTTTGATAGTTCACGTGAATATGTGGTCTTAATGGGTGGTACTCGTGCTGCTCGTGAGGCAGGATTACCTTTAGAACAAGGTTAATCATGGTTGAAAAAAAGCGCCTTATGGCGCTTTTTTAGTTTCAATAAATCATGATGATTGAGTTTTAGTCTGAAAATAAGGCTTCTTTATTCTTACTTTCTTTCTAAATCGATGAACATTGAGTTTATTGAGTAAAGTTTCAGATACAGGACATGCTGTTTTTAAGATTTGAGCCACTAGAATTTCAGCACACAAAGGAGCAAATAAAAAGCCTTTAGAGCCCAAACCTGAGAGTGTATAAATCTCAGTATCAGATTCAACCTGACCTAAAAGCGGAAAATAATCCTGACTTTGTGCACGAACAGAAGCTCTACCATGCCAAGAATGATGGTCAGGAAATTGTGCAGCAATATCTGGTGCGAGATCTGCAAGTAACCTGTAGTTATGTTCATGATCTTCATCAAGAACATCTTGATCATCTCGATTAGGGTAAAAAGAAGCACCTAAAATGATTTGATGATCATTTAAAGGCATACAGTAGCCACCATAGCTATATGCTTCATGTTTCTTGAACTGTGAAGATGAAACATGATTAAACCAGCTAACTTGACCACGTATCGGTTTTAAAATCGGAAAATCATCAAAGAGATTCATACTTTCACGGGCACAACAAATAATCACGTGGTCAAATTGATATTGTTGTCCAACATGATCTGTTATACCGACTTGATGATTGGCAAGTAGATGCCACGATTTGATTGTCGCTTGCTGAAATTCGATCAGTTCATTCGATAATATTTCTTTAGCCAAATCATGCGGTCTGATTGTTCCAGCCTGTTTCAAGGTGAGGAATGCTTGGTTGAACAGGCTGTTTTCAGCGGCAGAATTTGCTTCGAGTATGTTTTCTGGATATTGATTTGCAAGATCGAGAAGTTCATCAGCGTGTTTAAGAGGGATTTGATGGACTTGCGCGGCGTCAAAGGCTTCAAATTTTGAATAATGGTTCATCGCATGTTGCCATGCTAATGTCATTAAATGATCGGCACTTTGTTCAATAGGACAGAGTTTGGGATTCAATAAAGCCAGAGGATTTCCTGATGCGCCACTTAATGGCTCATGGTGGTCAAATAGGCGGACGCGGTGACCTCTTAATGCAAAGGCATAGGCACAACTTAAACCCGCAATTCCAGCGCCTACAATGCCTATACAGCGTTGAGAACTTGAGTGTGGTTTGTATTGGTAATCTTCGGGAGAGAGCTCACTTTTTTCAGCCTCTTCGTCTAAAGGCAGTAAAACTCCCTTTAGCATTTCACGTTTGTGTCCGAAACCTTTGGGGCGTGTAATTTTCACGCCATGTTTTTTTAATCCTCTTTTGAGGATGCCAGCAACACTGAAAGAGGCAAAAGTGGTTCCAATATCCGATAGTCGAATAATTTGATTCAGAACTTGTTCTTCCCACATATCAGGATTGCAGGCAGGAGCGAATCCATCTAAAAACCATGCATTGACAGTGCTAGTTTTGGCAATGACTGGAAAAACATCATGTGCATCACCTAACCAAATATCAATACTAAAACGCTCATCTGGAAAATGAAGGCGGTGGCATCCTGCAATTGGCAATGGATATTGGGCAATGAGTTGATCTGATAAATGTTTCAGTTCAGGCCAAGCATTTAAGGCTCGGATCAGATCAGCCTTGCTCAGTGGAAATTTTTCCACCGTAATGACATGCAGTTGACTATAATTATTTGGACGAATTGATTGCCAAAGTTGCCACAGGGTGAGGATATTTAAACCCGTGCCGAAGCCAGTTTCTCCGACTGTGAAATGTTCAAATGGTTTTAAGTCCGATAGGCGTTCATGTAGATCATTACCATTGATAAAGACATGACGCGTTTCAAGAAGGCCATTGGCTTTTGAAAAATAAACATCACCGAAAATTTTAGAAACTGGAATATCGATTCCATCAACGAGTTGCCAATCGAGATCAGCAGTTTGAATGGCCTGAGTCAAAATTTGAAACCTTTGAAAAGCGTGTCAGTGGTTTACCACTGACGACGTCGTTTTGTATAGATGTAACTGGCAATAATAAAGCCGACAAAAATACCGACAGCCATTGTTGCTGCACCGTACAAAAACATTTGAGCACTACGTTCACTTTGAAGCACCTGAATTTGTACACCTAAATTATCATTTTTTAGTTGTAATTCTTGATTCTGTGCTAAAGCTTCTAGGTTTGCTTTTTCAAGCTGTTGGAGACGTGTTGCTTGGTCTTTGACTAAAGCCTTTACTTTTGCTTCTTGAAGCGCTTTATTACGTGCAATTTGTTCAGCTGTAAGTGGCTTTGCAGGCGTAGCTGTTGCTGGCTGAGACTGTGCAGCTGGATTCGCTGGTGCAGCAGTAGTTGCTGCGGGTTCAGCCCAAGCTGAAGATACCAATGCAGAACTGATGAAAAGAGCAGAGCGTGTCAAATTCATCATCTTATTCATGTGGTAATGCTTTATTAAAAAGTTTTACGTCAATGCTGGCATAAATACCTTCTTTTAAAAAAGGCTCATCTGCTAACCATTCATCTAACGCTTCACGGCTTTCAAAATCTAAAATAAGGGTGCTGCCATAAAATCCAGCTTGTGGGTTATTACGATCTTTTGGCATCGCGCCAGCGACGATTACGCGACCTTCCTCAGCCAGTTTTTCAAGGCGTGCAAGGTGTTGTGGGCGTGTTGCTAAGCGTTTTTCAACAGTACCTTCTTGGTCGGTACACGTCACTACAAATAAGGGCATGGCGAAATCTCTATATCTTCTTTCAACACGATTATTCTTCTGCAGATTTAAAGTGTTTTCGTAAAATGATGAATTGAATAATGATAAATGAAAACATCACAATCATGTCACCAAAAGCAGTAAATTCACCCCAATATTTTCCATCCATGAACACGAAAGCAAAGAAAATATGCAATGATGCCATACCAACAAACATCGCGGCCCAAGCATAGTTTAAATTTTTCCATCCCTGCGGTGTTAAATTTAAAATAGGACCAAATAAGCGTTGAATGAGAGGTTTGCGGTCTTTACCAAAATAAGGTGAAATTAAGAAAGCACCAGCAAATACAAAATTCAAGATCGCTGCTTTGAGACGAATATAAAAATCATCACTCAACATGAGAGTAATCCCACCAAAAATCACCGTCATAAATAAAACAATCCATTGTTGTTTATCGAGATGAAATTTTTGGCGGACAAATAATGCGCCGTAGACCACGAGCATAGAAATGATTAAGCCCGTTGTAGCAACGAGAATATGGTTATTATCGACGCCACCTGCAGAGCCGATCCATTGCAGTAAAGGGTGATTGTTATCTTTGGGATCGACAGTTTTGTAAAGCCAAAAGAAAATTATGAGTGGCACAAAGTCTAAAAGTGCTTTCATGTTAAAGTATCTATGCAGTTCAGGTGGATGGGTTAGTATAAAAGATGCAAGGCGTAGATTTACACACACATAGTAATATTTCTGATGGAACTTTGTCGCCAGAGTTACTGGTTCAAGCTGCGCTCGAAAAAGGGATACATACCCTTGCACTGACTGACCACGATAGCATGGATGGTTTGGTTTTGGCTGAAAAAGTTGCAAAAAATCAACCAATTCAAATTATTTCAGGTGTGGAAATTTCAAGTCAGTGGTCTAGACCTTCGACCAAAAAAAGTTATGGTGTGCATGTGGTCGCACTGAATATGCAATCACCTGATCCTTTGCATAAGCTACTAGAACAACAAAAGATGATTCGAGCTGAACGTGCTCAACTCATCTGTGAATTGTTGAAGCCTCTTGTTGGAGAGGATATTTACGCGGATGTGGTTGCGAAGGTCGAGGGTATACCTGATCGTGTGACACGAACCCATATTGCGAAGACGCTGGTCGAGAAGGGTTATGTTTCACGTCCGCAACAAGCTTTTGACAAATATATCAAAGAAGGTAAAAAAGCTTATGTTCAGTTTGAAGGACTTGGTCTGGAGGAAACAATACGTGTAATTCATGAGGCTCAAGGGTTTGCTGTTTTGGCACATCCTACCCGTTATGATTTATCTGCGACGAACATTCGTTATTTAATTGAAATATTTGCACGTTACGGAGGCGATGCAGTTGAGTTGCCACCTGCGATTGAGCCTACTTCGACGCGACAAATGGTAGACCGAATGATTGCCGAATTTGGGCTTAAAGTATCTGTTGGAAGTGATTTCCATGGAGATAATATGCCATGGATAAAATTGGGGAATATCCCTCAAGTGAAAGAGGGGCAGGTTGGCATCTGGGAAAGTTTTATTGTATAGAAATTCTCTTATAACAACAGATAAGAGAATTTCAGGCGGCGATAAGACATTCAGTTGTCATGAATCAAAGTAAGTTGTGATCTTGTGCTTGGATCGGTGGAGGAGTTGGTTTTCCTAAAGTCCCGAGTAGTTCAATCTCGATTGTACGAACCATGGCATCGAGTGGAAGATCATTACTTTGTGTACCAAAAGGCTCTTCTATTTCAGAGCTGAGCGCATCAAGCCCCAAAAACGTATATGCTAAAATACCGACTAAAAGTGGCGTCGCCAAACCGAGCACCGAGCCTAAACTAAATGGAAGCATAAAACAGAAAAAATAAACGGTACGGTTTAAGAGTACTGAATAAGCATAAGGTAAAGGAGTTGTAGCAATACGATCACAGCCTGTTTGAACCAAACTTAATTCAGTTACATGTTGGTTCATTTGTGTATAAATAATGTCTGAAATTTCGCCTTCTTTCAGTGACTGCATTAACTCCCATTGAATCAAACTTAATGTGTATTGTGGTGCATTGGCTTGCTGGTAAAGTTGAGTTAAAGCTTGTGGGCTCATGCCACTGGTTTGATGCAAAGCATCGGGACTGACTGTTTGATGACGAAGACGGTCACGCAGTACGTTAGCAAAAACAATCATATGCTGAATTACACGTTCACGACGACCTTGCGGCAAGATCCGGCAGTCTCGATCGAAATGTCGAGCATTGGCGATTAAGCTCCCCCATAATTTACGCGCTTCCCACCAACGGTCATAACACGCCGAATTTTTGAAACCTAAAAAAATCGACAATACTACTCCGATCAGTGTAAACCCAACCAAAGGAATTTCAGGGAATCTATAGAGATTTATATATTCAATTCCCCCCACGATTGCTGAAATCAGCATAACGATTCCAAGTGGAGGTAATACCTTCGGTAAGATGGTTCCACGCCATGAAAATAATAGTTTTAGCGTATCGGTTTGATCACGAACAATCATGTAAATCAATCTTTCATTTTTCTATGATCTTCACTAGTTCAGCGAGTATTGTCAATGATAAAAAATGGAAACTTCGAGCAATTTTATTCTGTAATTTATAGACTTATTCTCGGATCAGTTGGTGCTCCATAAAAGAGTAGCTGCCTTCGGTGGAAATGATGACATGATCGAGTAATTTAACCTCAATTAAATTACAAGCTCTACTTAAAGATTTCGTCAAATTGATATCGTCAATTGAGGGCTGAGGAATTCCTAAAGGATGATTATGTGCAATAATCACAGCACTCGCCTGAGTGTGGATGATATGTCGAATAAACTGATTAATTGAAACTGCACAGTGGTTAGTAGAACCAAAGAATAATTTTTTAAAATTAATTTTTCTGAGCCTTGCATCTAAACAGAGTACCGCGAAAATCTCTTGAGATTCGCCAATAAGTTCATAACGAAGATAATCTTGAATTAAATCAGAGCGACTTAAATCAATTTGTTGGTTCAATTGATGTTGCAAGTAACGCCGTCCAAGCTCTTTTACAGCCATCAATTGAGAGTATTTAGTGTCTCCCATGCCATGGAACATGCGAATTTCGTCTATCGATGCATCAAACACTGCATTTAAGCTTCCAAAATGTTGCAACATCAATCTTGCTAATTCGACTGCAGAGTGTTGTTGAGATCCTGATCTTAAAAAGATGGCGAGCAGTTCTGCATCAGAGAGGCTATGAGCACCTTGGCGGAGTAATCTTTCTCTCGGTCGTTCTTGTTCGGGCCATTGTTTGATCGAATTATTCATTATTATTCACTGTTTTAAATTATTTTAACTTTTGAATATTCACCAAGGTATATCTTGGGTGGCAGAATATTTAATGCTATTGTGAGCGCCACTGCAATAAAAAGGTGACGTGATCTTGAGTTTTGATCTTAGTGTGTTCTCCAATAAAAATATTATTCTTGCTGTTACTGGTGGTATCGCTGCTTATAAAAGTGCCATCTTAGTACGCCGACTTAAAGATTACGGATTTAATGTCCGAGTTGTAATGACTCAAGGTGCCCAAGCTTTTATTACGCCGCTTACCTTTCAAGCATTGTCGGGTAATCCAGTGCATACTGAACTTCTAAATACAGAAGCTGAAGCTGGAATGGGGCATATCGAATTAGCACGATGGGCGGATTTGGTGCTTGTCGCTCCTGCCAGTTGTGACAGTATTGCTAAATTTGCTTGCGGACTAGCGGATGATTTACTCAGTACACTCTATTTGGCAACAAAAGCACCTGTTTGGATCGCGCCTGCCATGAATCAACAAATGTGGGCGGCTAAAGCAACACAGCGCAATTTGAGTACTTTGGTCGATGATGGTGTGCATGTCATTATGCCTGAGGCGGGTTCTCAAGCGTGTGGCGATGTTGGATTAGGACGTATGCCTGAGCCTGAAGATTTAGCTGAACAGGTACGAGAATATTTCCATAAAGCGCAGCGTGCAATTGCAGAAAAATTTGGCTTGCTGGCGGGTAAAAAAGTGACGATTACCGCAGGTCCAACTCGAGAGGCAATTGATCCAGTGCGTTATATTTCAAACCACAGCACTGGAAAAATGGGGTTTGCTATTGCTGCTGCATGTTATTCAGCAGGTGCTGAGGTGACACTGATCGCGGGTCCTGTCAGTTTAGATACACCGAATGGGGTGAAGCGTTTAAATGTATCTTCAGCGAGACAGATGCTTGACTTAAGTATGAATCAGTTGGAAACAGGATGTGATGTATTTATTGCGACAGCTGCCGTAGCGGATTATCGTGTTGCAGAAGTTGCGGAACATAAAATCAAAAAAGCTGGTGATGAGTTAGCTGTCTCTCTTGTTAAAAATCCTGATATCGTGGCGACGATAGCTTTGCAAGACAAACGTCCATTTATGGTCGGTTTTGCAGCTGAAACGCGTAATGTCGAAGAATATGCCGCAGGTAAATTGGTGGCTAAGAAACTAGATATGATCGCATGCAATGATGTTTCAAGAGCGGATATTGGTTTTGCTTCAGATGAAAATGCGATGACTGTGTTTTTTGCTGAACAATATGAAATGGAAAAACGTGATCTTGAAAAAGCTTCAAAGCAAGAAATTGCACAACAATTAGTTGAAGCTATCCACGATGCATTACATCAAGAAAAACGACCTGTTTAAATGTAGGATGTAAAAAAGACCGCAAATGCGGTCTTTTTTATAAGGGGGAAGTTAATCAGACGATTAAGCTTGACCTTCAGCAGCGGCAGCTTGAGCGCGTTGCATGTTCGCCTCAAACTCAGCATCAAAGTTAATCGGTGTAAGAAGTAATTGAGGGAAGCTACCTTTAGTTACAAGATCGTTCACCGCTTCACGAAGGAATGGGAACAAAATATTAGGGCAATAAGCACCAAGAATGTACGGAAGACGTTCATCTTCAACGCCATCAATCAAGAAAATTCCTGATTGTGTTACGTCTACGATAAATGCAGTTTCACCTGCATTCGCAGCTTGTACAACCACTTTTAAAGAAACTTCAAAATGAGTTGGATCTACTTTTTCAGCTGATGAAGAAAGATTGATGTTTAACTCAGGTTGCCATTCTTTTGTAAAAACCGCAGCACCAGGAACTTCAAAAGAAATGTCTTTTGTATAAATACGTTCTAATGCTAATTGTGGTTGAACTTGTTGTTCTTCACTCATTCTTAATTCCTTAGATTTAGTGATTATGCCAATAATTCGTCTAGTTTACCTTCACGCTCTAAAGCATAAAGTTGGTCGAAACCACCGATGAATTGATCTTTAATGAAAATTTGTGGCACTGTGCGATGGTTGGTTTTTTGCATTAACTCAACACGAACCTCAGGTGCTTCTTTTGATAAATTAATTTCTTTGTACTCAATGCCTTTACGTTCAAGGAGTTGCTTTGCACGTACGCAATAAGGACACATCGTTGTTGAATATACAGTCACTTGAGCTGTCATTTTACAAACTCCTTAAGCTTTTTTGCTTTTTACTAAAGGTAAGCCTTGAGCTTTCCAGTTACTGATACCACCATCTAAACGATAACTATCTGCATGACCGACTTGTTGTAGAGCAGAGCCTGCAACTTGGCCTAAATTACAAATGAATACCAATGGACGGTCCGCAGCTTTTAATTCTTCAACATTTGCAGCAATTTGACTATATGGAATATTACGACTACCGCTAATATGACCTTCACGGAAATCTTTAGCATCGCGCAAATCAATCAGCATCGCATTTTTAGCTTTCACTAAAATTCCGAGCGATTGTGGCGAAATTTTACGACCACTACGTTGTCCTTCAAAAACGAAAAACAAAACAATAAGGGCCCCTAAAATTGCAAATAAAAAGGGGTGATTCCCCATAAATTCGAACCAACGTTCCACAAATCACCTAATGACTAATTAAAAACTGCGTTGAGTATAACGTATATATATGGTGATCAAAATCACCGCTTCAAGGGTGCACTTAAAGAAAACTAATTTTTTTGTTGCGCCTCAGTAATCTCATCAATTAGACGTAGATAACTTTCTAAACGTCTTTGTAAAATATCACCATTTTTGACACCTTCTTTAAGCGCACATTGCTTTTCGTGCGTATGCGTGCAATTGCGATACTGACAATGTCCTAAGAGTGCAGAAATTTCAGGAAAGCCACCATCGATTTTCTCATGATCTAAATGCCATAAGCCAAATTCACGAATACCTGGGGAATCGATTAAAGCACCATTTTCACCAAAACGAATTAAACGTGTTGAGGTCGTAGTATGTTGACCGAGTGCGGAGTTTTCTGAAATGACATTGGTTTTTTGATCAGCATCAGGAATGATGGCATTAATAAGTGTACTTTTCCCAACACCTGATTGACCTACAAATGCAACAGTTTGGTTGTCAATACGTTGAATCAACCCATCTAAATTACCATTGGATTGGGTCAGGATGAAATCATAACCAAGTTGACGATATTCTTCTGCTAACAGCAAAATTGGATCATTTTCTTTCAGTAAATCACATTTGTTTAATACTAATAAAGCTGGAATATTGGCATCTTCACATGCAACCAAATAACGATCGATTAGGGTTGGTGCAGGTTCTGGTAACGGTGCAATCACAATGACGATCAGGCTGATATTTGCAGCTACTGGTTTTACTTTGTGATAACGATCTGGGCGAGTCAACAAGGATTGTCGCGGTTGAATCGCTGTGATAATGCCTAAGCCAGTATTTGGATCTGCTTGCCATTTTACGCGATCACCTGTAACCAATAATTCTAAATTGGTACGGGTATGACAACGCCAAACGCTATTCAGCTCAATAGGTTTCCAAAAAGGTTCTGGCTCACCTTCTTTGGTATCTGGTTTTATTGGATGTTGATCAGGCAAGGAGAGGGCTTGTACTTCGAGTTGTCGACCATAGTGTTGGACGACTAAGCCTTCTAAGTCGTGAGACGTGTCGATTTCTTCTTGACGTGTTTGATGTTGTTTCTGAATACGACGTTGTTGTTGCTCTGTCAAACGACGCTTACGAATTAAAGCCATTCATAACCTAAAAAAACCTTGAAATTTAGATGGCAAAAATAGCATGATGAGCCATGGATTTACAGCCAAGATCGGAATAATTTGCTACTATCCATCTTTAATTTAGCCCAATAAGATTGCACTTTATGAGCAGCACCCCAGATACCCGCTTAATTTGGATCGACCTTGAAATGACAGGGTTAGATACAGACAACGATCAAATTATTGAAATTGCAACGATTATTACGGATGATCATTTAAATATTCTTGCTGAAGGCCCAGTGTTAGCTGTACATCAGTCAGATATTATTTTAAATGCGATGGATGAATGGAATACACGTCAGCACGGGCAATCTGGACTTATTGAACGCGTACGCCGTAGTAAGCTAACTGCGCAAGATGCTGAGCAACAAACACTTGAATTCTTAAAAAAATGGGTCAATCCAAAATCATCTCCAATGTGTGGAAACTCAATTTGCCAAGATCGCCGTTTCTTACATCGTTTAATGCCAGAGCTTGAGCAGTTCTTCCATTACCGTAATTTGGATGTGTCTTCTGTTAAAGAGTTAGCAAAACGCTGGCGCCCAGAAATTATGAGTGGTTTAAAGAAAAATGCTTCTCATCTTGCGATGGATGATATTCGTGACTCAATTGCTGAATTGAAGTATTACCGTCAATATTTTTTCATCTCAAATAATTAAAGAGATCAGTTGCATTTTTAGAAAAGGGGCTGAGGCCTCTTTTTTTATAGATTTTATAAATGATCGAAAGAACAAAGTATTAATTAAAATGTTTAAAAGTTGATAGCAAAAAATAAACTGACTTTTATGCTGATAGATCTCAGAATAGTGAAAATTTAAGAATGATAACAGAGACTAAGTTATGCAAAGTAGTAATCCGATTTTAACCCGTGTAGAGACTGTATCCAATTATCAACAACCCATGACCATTCAAGGCGCGATTCAGAAATCTGTTGTATTAACTGTGATTTCGGCAGCGGTGGGTATCGCGCTGTTTATTTATAGTTTTATGACTTTAAATGTATCACTCGCCTATGCTAGTGCGATGGTGGGGGCGATTGGTGGATTCATTCTGGCACTCATTACTACTTTTAAGCCGAATACTGCTCGAACTTTGGCTATTCCATATGCTTTATTTCAAGGTGCATTTTTAGGGGGGATTTCAGTCATATTTCAACTGAAATATCCTGGTGTTCCTTTAAAGGCTTTGCTCGCAACATTTGTCACGACTTTGGTGATGTTCACGCTTTATCGTTTTCAAATTATTCGTGCGACTGAGAAATTTAAAGCGGTTGTGTTGTCAGCCACCATTGCGATTGCGATTGTATTTGTTCTCCAATTTATTATCAGTCTAGCTTTTGGTTCGAGCATTCCATATATATTTGATAATAATTGGCTAGGTTTAGGATTTGCAGCTTTTGTCGCCATTATTGCATCATTAAATCTAATTTTAGATTTCGACCTGATTGAAAATGCCGCAGCTCAATATGCGCCTAAAGCGATGGAATGGTTATGTGGAATTGCCTTATTAGCCACTTTAGTTTGGATGTATTTCTCTTTCTTGCGTTTAATTGGTCTACTGTCTAGTAATGACTAATGTCGTTCAGCTAAGGCGTGTAAAAAGATCAGACTGATGTCTGATCTTTTTTTAGCGTCTAATTCGGTTTAACAATTTTTTGAAAAAAGATGCATTATGCAATTTCGTAAATGCTCTAGACTTGGCATCATGCATGAAAATTAATTTGAGTGAGAGTCACATGGCACAAGGACTATTAGCAGGTAAACGTTTTTTAATCGCGGGTGTTGCGAGTAAATTGTCGATTGCATTCGGTGTTGCAGAAGCTTTACACCGTGAAGGTGCAGAATTGGCATTTACCTATCCTAATGAAAAAATGAAGAAGCGTGTTGATGACTTTGCTGAACAGTTTGGTTCAAAACTAGTTTTTCCATGTGATGTTGCTGTTGATGCTGAAATCGAACAAGCATTTGCTGAATTAGCAAAACATTGGGATGGTTTGGATGGCGTAGTGCATTCAATTGGTTTTGCACCAGCACATACTTTAGATGGTGATTTTACTGAAGTTACTGATCGTGAAGGTTTTAAAATCGCGCATGACATCAGTGCCTATAGTTTTATTGCCATGGCTCGTGCGGCAAAACCACTTTTAACTGCTCGTCAGGGCTGTTTGCTCACACTCACTTACCAAGGTTCAGAGCGTGTGATGCCAAACTATAATGTTATGGGATTGGCGAAAGCATCTTTAGAGGCTGGCGTTCGTTATTTGGCTTCAAGTTTGGGTGTTGAAGGAATTCGTGTCAATGCGATTTCAGCTGGTCCAATTCGTACGCTTGCGGCTTCAGGTATTAAGTCTTTCCGTAAGATGCTTGATCTGAATGAAAAGGTTGCACCTTTAAAACGTAATGTCACGATTGAAGATGTAGGTAATGCGGCTTTATTCTTATGTTCACCATGGGCAAATGGTATTACTGGCGAGATTTTATATGTAGATGCTGGTTACAATACGGTTGGTATGAGTGCAGATTTAATGCTAACAGAATAAATCTCATCTTAATAAGAAATAAAAATCGGCAATTTATTGCCGATTTTTTTACATTTTTTAAAGTTCATTTATGTAACCAAGACTAGGTAAATCGTATTTTTTTTGATTAAATATTAAGAAATTCTTTAGCCTTATTAAATTATAAAAGACAGATAATAACCATGCTTGCCAACATCTTTTCGGCATTGGAACAGCTC
>NZ_JBWYIN010000022.1:0-23668 GCF_056779765.1 Acinetobacter sp. 24-47-62 | reverse complement strand
TGTCGGCGCTTTTAGCAGGTATTCCTTATACAGTACCTGCAACCACAGTCAACCGTTTATGTGGTTCATCACTCGATACCGTAGCAATGGCTGCGCGTGCCATTAAAGCTGGTGAAGCTGATGTGATTGTGGCAGGTGGTGTTGAATCTATGTCACGTGCTCCATTTGTGATGGGTAAATCTGAGAGTGCATTTGGTCGTAGTCAAAAGATTGAAGACACCACCATGGGCTGGCGTTTTATCAACCCAAAGCTTAAAGAAATGTATGGTGTTGAAACCATGCCGCAAACGGCTGAAAACGTGGCTGAACAGTTCAATATTAGCCGCGCTGATCAAGACCAATTTGCTTTAACCAGCCAACTACGTACGGCAGCAGCTCAAGCACGTGGTTTCTTTGATCAAGAAATCGTACCTGTGACTATTCCACAGCGTAAAGGTGATGCGGTTGTGGTGGCAAAAGATGAACATCCTCGTGCATCAACCACTTTAGAGGCGTTAACCAAGTTAAAACCTGTGGTAAAAGCAGACGGTACAGTAACCGCAGGTAACGCATCAGGGATTAATGATGGTGCTGCTGCAATTTTGATTGCGTCTGATGCAGCTGTAGAAAAATATGGTTTAAAACCTCGTGCCAAAGTGATTGGTGCAACCACCGTTGGGGTTGAACCTCGCATTATGGGCTTTGGTCCTGCACCTGCGATTAAAAAGTTATTGGCTCAAACAGGTTTAACACTAGAGCAAATGGATGTGATTGAGCTGAACGAAGCGTTTGCAGCACAAGCATTGGCATGTACACGTGACCTAGGCTTAGCCGACGATGATGCGCGTGTAAACCCAAATGGTGGTGCAATTGCACTGGGTCATCCATTGGGTGCATCAGGTGCGCGTTTGGTGACGACTGCTCTCAACCAACTAGAGGCAACTGGTGGCAAATATGCATTGTGCTCTATGTGTATTGGTGTGGGTCAAGGTATCGCTTTAATTATTGAAAAAGTTTAACTTTTTCAGATAAATATTTTGCATTAATTAACTCGATATCCCAACTTGGAATCGTGTCTAAGCGAATGATTAAAAAATCTAAAAGTTTTCGAATTTTTGAAAGATTCTTTGAATTTGCTGGGAATACGGCACGTAAGCCATAATTTAACAAAGGGTAGTGACGTAATATTGTCGTGAGTTGATGCGTCATGAGATATTTGTGAGCAACGAGGGTTGGAAGACAAACAACACCTCCTTCACTTAAAGCAAAATCGCGCAATAAATGTACAGATGAAGAAAGTACTTGGATACTAATATCCATTTCTTGGAAATTGCTATCCTTTAAGTATTGGATTTTATTGCGTGTTGGATATCCAGAATAATATCCGATAGGAAGCTCTTTTAATTGTTCAGGTGTTTTAATGTGCTCAATCTTTTTTAAATAACCAGGAGCACAGCATAATACGCGGTTTACATTAAATAATTTACGTTCGATTAAACTTTCACCAGTCGGTGGAAACATTTGGAATACGATATCAAAACCTTCTGCGATTGGATCAATGATTCTATCATTCACAACAATATCTATATTTAGATCTGGATATTCACTTAAAAATGTGGATAAGAGATATCCAAAATGATCTATTGCAAAACCAGGTGCCATATGAATTCTTAAACGGCCTTGCATTTTTGATGTAGCATGTGCCATTTCATCGGCTAAAAGTTCAAACTGTTTAATAAGATCAGCACATTCACGATAATATTTTTCTCCAATATCTGAAAGACGTACAGAGCGCGTATTACGATGAAGAAGTGGTGCTTTAATAAAGTTTTCTAATTGTTGAATACGGTTACTAATGACCGAACGTGTCACACCAAGTTGTTCAGATGCTTTAATAAAGCTTCCACTTTCTGCTACACGAACGAATGCTTCCATGCATTGCAATTTATCCATATATAACTTTCCTTAAAGATTATTTATTGGAATGTGCTTTGAAACTCGGTTTTAGAAAATATAATATTAAAAATTAAACATTTAATATAAATCTTCATGGGTTGAATGTTTTAGTATAGCCTCTGAAACTAATTGAATAAAAGTCTCAGTTAAGTCATAAGCCATCCCTTGGTCTAATGCTATCATAATAAGTTAGGCTATTTTTTACTGCTGAGATTCTCGAGTGAAATGCAACAGAGATTAAATTATTGGAAGGAGGCAAGATGAATTAGCATTTTGCTTCCGACCGGCTTTGTTGCACAAAGATTTGAAAGGCAAAGCGCCCCTAATTGAGCCAAATTTAAGGCGTAACTTGGGTAAGTGGTCGACCCAATTCCGTAAATCTGTTGAGGACTGCTACTCGTGCATGAACCTCATTGACTTGGCTATCAAAGCTCCTTGCACTGAGTTTATCTCCTAATAATTTAATGCAGTGCATCTTAGTCTCAACCAAACTTCGCCAATGATAGCCTGACCATTTTCTCCATAGTGTCCTACTTAAACGTTTAACTGTTCGATGTAATTCATTTCGCTGTAGCGAGCTGCTCTTTGTATCTTTCCATGGTTTCGCATTTTTTCTAGGTGGAATCACCGCATGCGCTTGCCGATCTGCAATGGCCTGAAGGCATTGCTTGGTGTCATAAGCTCCATCGGTATAAACAGAGTCAATCTGCTCATCTTGTGGAATCTGATCAAGAAAAACACCTAGTACCTGTGAATCACTGATATTATTGGTTGTGAGCTGAATAGCTCGTATTTGAAGAGTTTCAGCATCTATAGCAATATGTAGCTTACGCCATTGGCGACGATATCCAGGTCCATGTTTCTTGCGTTTCCATTCGCCCTCACCTATAAACTTCAAGCCTGTAGAGTCCATGAGTAGATGCAGCCCATAGCTACTTTTTTGGTAGCTGATTGCAATATCAATATACTTTTGTCTTCTACAAAGCGTACTGTAATCTGGCGCTGTCCAATTTAATCCGCAAAGTTTATCAGACTTTGCACAAAGCCAGTGACCATACGTAAAGACAGACGAAATAAGGATTTAATCATTAAGCAGCATTGGATGGCTGCGTCGGAGTAGGTTTTATTTCGTCCTTGTTTGCCTTTTGATAGAGCATACCATTGCGTAGTAGGATCAAACCAAATGGCAATATTTCCGCGATTAATGAGTGCTCGGTTATATGCGGGCCAATTGGTTGTGCGGTAGATTTTGTGTGTAAGCTTCTTCATTTGAAAATTATATGGCTGAAGAAGCCCTTAAGAATAGCTTTGTGCAACAAAGCCGTTGAGCGATATATTGTTAAATGT
This sequence comes from Acinetobacter sp. 24-47-62, assembly GCF_056779765.1. Classification (NCBI taxonomy): domain Bacteria; kingdom Pseudomonadati; phylum Pseudomonadota; class Gammaproteobacteria; order Moraxellales; family Moraxellaceae; genus Acinetobacter; species Acinetobacter sp. 24-47-62. Next base: position 20,386 of record NZ_JBWYIN010000022.1, on the reverse strand, counting down.
CTTTATCTAAAAAATTAAATGTATACCCAACTATCAAAGATAAATGTTATCAATACAACTTAGAACTTTATTGTATTTAAAACGGATTCAAAAGAAATCAAAAGTTTTTATGAAATTTAACCACATACTGCACCTGTAATAGGCTGATTCCTATTTTCTAAGTGCGTGACTGAACTTGCAATACTGATTGAAAGTTGATCAATGGCTTTTTGCGAAACAGTGACTAAAGTATTTAAGTCTCTAGATTTTTGTGGAATTTCTTCATAAAAACTCATGCGACAACTGAGTTGATGATGTTTAGGTAATGTTTGAGCGTTTTTGGGTGTAGATAAGGGGAGATTGGGATCATCATATCGTAAAGTCCAAGTCGCATTCATAAGCATAAAGCGTTGCTGATTTGATTTTTCAATGAAATCAAAGTTAGAAAAATCTAAGGCAATTCGATAAGCTGCTTGTCCACCAGTCATACCACTATTATAACGATCCACTGCACCTAATGTTTGCTGTAAACGCGCAGAAACAGCATCTCTCAATTCAGCCGATAAAGTAGATGTCCAACGATCATCGAACAATACTTTAGCCTGCCCATTTTCTTGTTGAATCACCAATGGAATTCGGTTTAAACGATCAGATAATCCAACAGGAAGCACCTCAATCATCCTCACTTTTTGATTTGACGAAGATGATGTTAGCGTTTGAGTGCTCAATGAATAGAACTTAGGCGTAGGGGATGAAGAGCACCCACTGACGATGAGTGCAAACAAACCAACACTCAAGCTTGAAAGAACTTTTAGGTAGCAGCGTTGCTGAGTTTTCAATAATTTATTCTCTGTCATCTTTCTTCGGCTCCGCTGTTTTTCCACGAATCAGTGACTCAGGATTTTGTTCTATTTGATCTGCCATCAACTGTAATGAAGCTGCGGCACGGGTAATTTGTTGTAAAGCACGACGTAGATCTTGTTGTAATGGTGCATCACTTGCCAAGATGGTTTCAGAAGACTGAACTGTTTTACGAACATCATCCAAGGTGGCTTGTAAATTAGGAGCAACTTTGCCATCAAGTTGATCGACCAAACTTTTTGAAGATCGTATAGTTTTGTCTAAGTTTGCCAAGGTTTGACGAACGTCCTGACCAATTTCAACCAATGGAAATTTAGATACATTATCGGCGATTTGGGACACTTGTGCTTGAAGGCCTTTTAATTCTGTTGGAGTTGTTGGAACTTCAACTACACCATCATTTCGACGGATTGCAGTGGCATATTTAGCTTTAGGGAAAAGATCAAAGCTAATGTAGTTTTGACCTGTAAGTAAATTGCCAGTCCGCATTTGAGCTCGCCAACCACGCTCAACAAATTGTTTGAATACTGTACCTTGCGGGTCCAACTCATGACCTCCAGCAATACGTGAAGGATAAACTTCAGCATCAACACGCATTCGAATTTGCGAGTGATTATTGTAGAACTCAGTGTTGATTTTTTTCACAGTACCGACTTCGACACCCATGAAATCAATTGGAGCTCCTACTGATAAACCTCGCAATGACTCATTGAAATACATTACGATCCGTCTTGGATTAAGATCAGGCTCTTTAAGCGCAAGCTTTTCAGAGTCAAATAATTCAAATTTCATTTTATTCGGAGCAGGAGCTGCATCAGAATTTTCAGGATAACCAAATGCGATACCTCCCGAAATGATGCTTGCCAAAGATTGTGTGTTTAAACTAAAGCCCGAAGCATTCAAATTGACATCTACACCACTGGCTTGCCAGAAACGCGCATCTGTGGTGACAAATTTGTCATAAGGTGACTTAATGAAAGTTTGAAGTTCAACGCTTTTTCCATCATCAGCCAGTTGGTATGAGGTTACTTGTCCAACGTTGATTCTTCGATAATAAATAGGTGAGCCGAAATCGAGCGAACCTAAATCTTGTGCCTTTAAGAAAAAGATTTTTCCGGGAACATCGGAAGTAACGACGGGTGGAGTTTCTAGCCCTTTAAATGAAGTGGTTTTGACATCTGATTTACCGCCATCTACTTCAATATATGCGCCAGAAAGTAAAGTATCGATACCTGAAACCCCACTTGCACCAATACGTGGTCTCACTACCCAAAAACGTGAATCTTCCGTAGCAAAATTACTGGCATCTTTCCGAAGTTCAATTTTAGCAATGATATGAGACCGATCTTCCGAAAGGTCAATTTCGCGTACTAGACCCACATTGACTTGACGATAACGAACTGTAGTTTTGCCAGCTTCAATGCCTTCTGCAGTCCTAAAAGAAACCTCAATAACCGGACCAGTATTCAAATACGCCTTGAGAGCTAATGAAAATGCAATGAGTAATGCAACAATTGGAATAATCCAAATGAGAGAAGGTTTCCATTTGCTACGTTTCTTATCAGGTACACCGACCTGACTCAGAACTTGTTCATCATGAGGATGACCATTACTCGATTGGTTTTCTGACATAGTTATTGATCTTATTAAATCGTAATGTGGTTGTAGTTTGTACGCTTCATCATATGAATATCAAGCAAGAAGTGAAAGGGTTTTATGTAAATCTCAATGTTCTGTAGCGTCATTTTTTTTCATGCTGACTCAGAATTGAAACGTAATAGTTGTCCCAAATGATTCTAGGATCAAAACTCAATGAGGCTAACATGGTCAAAACCACAACTGCACCAAAAGCGACTGCACCTGTGCCTGCTAAAATAGTTGCCAATGATTGAATTTGGATTAGTGCTGCGAGCATGGCGACAACGAAAACATCAATCATTGACCAACGGCCAATAAACTCCACGACTCTATACATGATCGAGCAATGCTTCGGTGAGAGGTGAATTTTTTTTGAGGCTTGTAAATGTACAGCACTGAGCAGGAGAGCAAGGATGACCAATTTCAGTAGGGGAATAAATATACTGGCAATAAAAATAACGGACGAAACGAAATAGTCACCACTTTTCCAGAAATAGATGACTCCACTCATAATAGTGTCTTGTTGACGACCAAGAATAGATTCTGTAATCGTCATCGGTAAAACATTGGCTGGTATATAAAGAATACTCGCTGCAATTAAATAAGCTAGAGTTCGTTCTAAACTTCGCGTTTTACGGGTATGTAATGGGCTATCACAACGAGTACAGCGGGATTTTCGTGCTTGTTCGATGGCAGACAAAGATGTCATGCGGTTGAGTGTTCCACAGCAATGACAAAGTGTGAGTTCAAGATCAATTGCACGCGGTGCAAGCGTTTCTAAAAAGACAGATTTCTGCACAGTGTGTGGAGAATGCTTCATCTGATCAGGTTGATTCGTATGAGTTGAAGTGATGGTCATGAGATTTGATTTCCATCAATTGCGTTCCATAGATCTTTGATTTTGATTGATACCAAATAGACCAACAAGACACTTAAAATGGCAAATGCCCATAAGGCAATTCCAGGAATCACAACCACCATACCCACTAATTTCACTAAGGTGACCAAAACACCAATCAGAAAGACTTCAACCATTCCCCAAGCTCTCAATTGAAAAAGTGACCGTAATGCGAGTTTAAGTGATGCATACTGTTGGGTTGCAATAATATTTTTATTGAACATTGCCATCAAAAGAATATATCCCATCAGAAGTAAGTAGGCCAAAGGGACAACAAAAGTGGTCATCAGAATAAGAAAGCCTACAAAAGCACGATCAGCCTCGAACATTGCCCAAGCCGCACCCAATAATGTGGTTTCTGAATAAATGCCTTGGAGTTCAACTTTGACAATTGAAAAACTATTGGCAATCGCAAAGATAATTAACGCAGTACAGACTAAGGCCAGCAGTGTGTTAAATGTTGGAATTTTACGATAGAGCTCGGAACCGCAAGCCGAACAATAGGCACGTTCATTCTTATATAAATCGGATTTACGAAAGAGAGTATCGCACTCTTCACAAGCAACATAATTTTGATTGATTTGCACCATTCTTAAATCAGGGGCGCGTTTAGAATCCGATACAGTTTCTACATTCGTTTCAGACATCGTTGTCTCAACTTTTTCATCAATATTCTTGGTTTTTTATTTCTCCCTATAGTTTATATCGAGATTCAATAGGTTTGCCTATGATTATTTTGTTGAATCGAGATACATACCTTTTTGATTTGGCTTATCAGTGTGCAGTCATGTAACTCAACGAGGGTATAAAAGGGGTTGAAGTGCTCATTGATCAGCATTTGTGTAGTCAAAATGAGGGTGAGTTAAGTTTATATGATGAAATTAAATTAATATTAAATTCAATGATTCAGCGTGAAATTCAAGATACAGCGTGTGCTTCACATAAACTTCATATATCAAGAACTACACTTTATTTAAATCATAAAGATCGATTGCTTAGTTTGGGATGACTGTATGTTGAAAAGCCTCATGCAATGGCTGGATAGTTGGTCTGTAAGCGTGCCACATGATGCATTGACCTCTGAGAGTAAACAGATTCAATGGCTCAGAATAATTCCTTTTATCCTACTGCATCTTGCTTGTCTGGCAGTGTTTTGGGTCGGGTTTTCTTGGTTTGCTTTTGCATTTATGTTGTTTTTTTATTTTATTCGCATGTTCGCAATCACGGCTTTTTTTCATCGTTATTTGTCACACAAAACTTTTCAAACTTCGAGATGGCTGCAATTTATCTTTATTTTAATTGGCACAATGAGTGCGCAGCGTGGACCATTATGGTGGGCAGCACATCATCGATATCATCATCGTTATACAGATACTCCTCAAGACCCACATTCATCAACGCATGGATTTTGGTATAGCCATGTTGGTTGGTTTTTAAATGAATATAATTTTTCAACGCGTAAAAGTGTCATTAAAGATTGGCTGAAGTTTCCGGAGCTGATTTGGTTAGATCGTTTTAGTTTGATGATCGTCTTAATAACGGCTATCGGAATTTATGGTCTTGGGGAATGGATTGCCTTGATGTGGCCGCATTGGGGAACCAGTGGTTTACAGTTATTGGTATGGGGAGGCGCAATTTCTACTGTTCTGCTTATTCATGCCACATTGTGCATTAACTCACTGGCTCACCATTATGGAAGCCGAGATTTTGAGACGAATGATCATAGTCGCAACAACTTATTTTTATCTCTGATTACACTTGGTGAAGGCTGGCACAATAATCATCATTTTTATGCTGGAAGTACGCGCCAAGGGTTCTATTGGTGGCAGATCGATGTGACCTATTACATCTTAAAATTTATGTCATGGTTTGGCTTGGTTTGGGGAATGAAACCCATACCAGCTCGAGTCTATGAAGCAAGTAAAATTACGCGTTCGAAAATGGCCAAACGCCAACATTCTCAAGTTCAGTCAAAGGAATCAAGATGAAAATTGCAATTATTGGATCGGGTATTTCAGGACTTTATACAGCTTGGAAGTTGAGTAAGTTGCATGAGGTGACCGTATTTGAAAAGAATAATTATTTTGGGGGACATACTGATACTCATCAATTAAAGATCGATGGTGAGCAAGTTGCAGTGGATAGCGGATTCATTGTTTTTAATGAACACAACTATCCTTTATTTTGTGAGATGTTGAAGGAGCTTGGTGTGCAAGCTCAAAGCAGCGATATGGGGTTTTCAGTTAATAATCAGGTCACAGGACTGCAATATAACCCTTCCAAGAAATTCTCATTATTATTCAAACCACAGAACTTTTTAAAGACCCGTTTTAGAGCGATGCTGGCAGATCTATTCAGATTTTATGCAGCGAATAAAGATCTTGATGTAGATGAGACCGACCCGAATTACACTATTGAGCAATATCTCAACGAGCATGGATACTCGGATGCGTTTAGGCAAGAGCATCTCTATCCGATGTGCGGTGCATTATGGTCATGCCCAGTGGAGCAAGCAGGTCAGATTCCATATAAATTTGTAGTCAGTTTTTTTCAACATCATCGTATGTTGCAACTCAAAGATCGACCACAATGGTTAACCGTAAAAGGCGGGTCTTCTAAATATATCCGTGCAATTCAAACTCAAGCAAAGCATATTCAGTTTAAAAAAGTAGAAGTGAAGTCAGTTAAGCGCTCAGCAAATGACGTGAGTATTGAAACGGGGGAGGGAGTTGAACGGTTTGATTGGGTAGTATTTGCAAGTCATGCAGATGACACATTGAAGTTGCTCGCTGAACCAACGGTTAAAGAATCAGAAATATTAGAAAAATTTCAGTATCAAGACAATCATATGGTGTTGCATTCAGATACCAGCATTATGCCAAAATCAAGACGTCAGTGGGCGAGTTGGCATGTGCATGTCACACCGAATAGAGCGGGTCAAGTCACTCCATTTCAGCAAAGTAGTGTCCATTATGGATTTAGTTATTGGATGAATCAGCTACAAAATTTGAAATGTGAAACTCAGATTTTTGCGACATTAAATCCTAATTTTGATTTAGATCCAAACAAAGTCTGGGTTCAGCGTCACTATCGTCATCCTGTATTTAATGCGGAATCCATTGCAGCTCAGTCAAGATGGTCTGAAATAAACGGTTTAAATCGGACCTATTTTTGTGGTGCTTATTGGGGATGGGGCTTCCATGAAGATGGTGCAAGAAGTGCGTCATGGGTGGTTGAAGCCTTATTAAATTCATCGAATCAAGCCGCTTAGGAGTACTTATGCAGCTGTATCCACTTGCAATTGCAGTTGCTGACATTCGTCATCGCCGTTACTTGCCTAAGCCTTATGCTTTTCAGAGTCAGCTGACGTATTTGTGGTTTGATCCAGAACAGCTCAAACACTTCGCGCAAACTTCGATACTTTGGTCAACGAAAAAATGGAACTTTCTGAGCCTAGATTCTGATGACTTCTTGGCAAACTATCAAGGCACGATTCGAGAGAAGGTTCTGCATGTGTTGGAAGAGCATACTTTAGAAGAGCCGACGGAGCTCGCTGAAATTCGGGTGTTGGCTTTGCCGCGCACGCTTGGCTTCAGATTTAATTCGGTGGTTTTTTATTTTCTATTTAATGCCCAGCAAAAATTACAGTTCATTCTCAGTGAAATCACCAATACACCCTGGTTAGAAAGACAGGTATATGTTCACGATTGTCGCACCGGGGGGGAGCAGCATTCCGAATATACGAGCTTCCACTTCCAGTTTGACAAAGCTTTTCACGTGTCACCCTTCATGCCAATGGATCTGAAGTATCAATGGACGTTTAGTTTGGCTGAAAAACAAAATTATGTGCTTATGCAATTGTTTAAAGAGGAAAAATTACAATTCGATGCATCAATGCGTTTTGAGTTAACTCCCATCACACTTCCTTCACAACTTCATCGCTATGCTGTTTTTAAACTATTTGAGCCGATCAAGATGGTTGCAGGTATTTATTATCATGCCTTTAAGCTTTGGATAAATAGAGTTCCATTTTATCGGCATCCCAATAAAACGAAGGATAAGCTGTGATATGAAATCATTGTTAATGGGAGAGCAATCTTCACTACCGCTGGTATTACGTCATTTACTGAAATTAAAACACGGCCAAATTCATTTTAAAGGGATTTGGGAGGGTTCAGTCGGTGAGGTGAGTGATCTAGACGCAGTGATTGAGGTCCATGATGCAAAGTTGATGGATCTACTTTTTCGTCAGGGGGTTCTTGGTGCAGCTGAAGGTTTCATTCAAGGATATTGGACGACACCAGATTTAGTGAAGATTGTGCGAATTCTTGCGAGAAATCGCGATATTTTAGATCGCATGAACCAAAGTGCCTTAGCAAAGGCGAGTCAACTCTTGCTCAAAACTTGGTATGCATCGCGTAAAAACTCATTGGAAGGTAGTCGCAAAAATATTGCTGAGCATTATGATTTAAGTAATGACTTTTTTAAGTTATTTCTTGATCCGAGCATGATGTACTCCAGCGCGGTATTCAAAGATCAATCTATGACTTTGGAACAAGCATCCGATTATAAAAAAGAAATCATATGCCAAAAATTGAAACTTCAACCGATGGATCATTTGGTTGAAATAGGCAGTGGATGGGGTGGTTTTGCGATCTATGCTGCGCAAAACTATGGTTGTAAAGTGACCACTATTACCATTTCTCAAGCTCAATATGACGAAGCTAAAGCTAGAATTGACGCTGCGGGTCTGTCTCATCGTGTTGAGGTTAAATTAAAAGATTATCGTTTACTTGAAGGTAAATTCGATAAATTGGTTTCAATTGAAATGATTGAAGCCGTTGGTGCTCAATACCTATCGACATATTTTGAAAAGTGTAGACAGCTGTTAAAACCTAATGGTTTGGCGCTTATTCAAGCCATCACCATTGAAGATGCGCGATATGAAAAGGCATTGAGTACGGTCGATTACATCAAAAGATACATTTTCCCAGGTAGTTTTATTCCTTGTATCAGCGTGATGACCAACGTTGCATCAGAACAAAAATTACGTCTAAAGCATCTTGAAGATATTGGTTTAAGTTATGCACAAACGATTCACTGCTGGCGTGAACGTTTTCTACAACAGCGTGAGCAAGTTTTAGCACTGGGCTTTGATGAAAACTTTATTCGCATGTGGGATTTTTATTTATGTTATTGCGAAGGAGGTTTTCTCGAAGGCGTCATTAGTGATGTGCATTTATTGTTTGAAGCAAGTCCATACTAAATCAGTGAGAGGACATCTCGATGTTGCTCAATTTATTTGTGATGAATGTTTTCCTGATGCTTTGTGCATGGATTTGGGTGACATTTAATCATCGTGCAGGTTTGGTCGATGTCATTTGGAGCTTTGGAATAGCTTTAAATGTCCTCATCGCAGCAAATGTAATGAATGAAGCCCCTACATCTGTTCGCATTTTTCTAGCGATCGCGAGTGGTCTTTGGTTTCTCCGTTTAGCATGGCATTTATTCAGAAGATATATCCGAGAAGATTCTGAGGACACGCGTTATGCCAATATGCGCCGTGCGATGGGAGACTTTCAACATTTAGGTTTTCTTCTCTTTTTTCTATTTCAGGCTGGGTTGATCTCCTTATTCTCATATCCAATGATCAAATTGTTCAGTATACCTGCGATGCAGTGGAGTAACTCGACAGAACTGCTGCTGATTTCAGGATTAATCATGCTGGTTGCATTTATTGGTGAGGCACTCGCAGATCATCAGTTGTATCAATTTAAATTGAACCCGAATAATCGTGGCAAAACGATGGATCAAGGGTTATGGAAATATTCACGCCATCCGAATTACTTTTTTGAATGGATACATTGGTTTGCTTATCCAATCTTAGGTATAGCGGCGGGAACGCCTTGGTTGTGGATCTATCCGGTGTTGATGTGGCTCTTTTTGTACTACATCACGGGTATTCCATTTAGTGAACAGCAAGCGCTCAAAAATCGTGGTGCAAACTACAAGATGTACCAACAAAAAACATCAATGTTTCTTCCTTGGTCACCGAAAAAGTAGGTAATTACATGGATTCAATCGTTCAACAATCGTTAAAACTCATTGAAAGTGGCAAAGTTCCAGATCAAGTGATTCGTCTTGGTATCCAAGCACTTTGCAAAAAACGTCTTGAGCAAGAAGGTCGTTTTGACGCTGTATTCGCTTCACAGCGTTATATGGATGTATTAAGAGACTTGAAAAAAAGTGAAATCGCGATTGATACAGACAAGGCAAATGAACAACATTATGAATTGCCTACAGCATTCTTTCAGGCCGTGTTGGGCAAGCGTTTAAAATACAGTGCCAGTTTATTCCATGATGCTAAAACCAGTTTAGATCAAGCTGAGGAAAATGCCCTGCAGGTCTACTGTGAACGTGCGCAATTACAAGATGGTCAGGACATCTTAGAAATAGGCTGTGGTTGGGGATCACTCAGTTTGTATATGGCAGAGCATTATCCAAATGCCAACATTACGGTAGTATCAAACTCCAATACTCAACGTCTTCACATTCAACAACAAGCCAAAGAAAAGCAATTTAACAATTTGACAGTTATCACCTGTGATGTAAATCAACTCGAGTTGGAGCAAAACTCTTTTGATCGTGTTGTATCCGTTGAAATGTTTGAGCATGTTCGAAACTATCAGCGATTATTTGCCAATATTAGCCAATGGCTCAAAGCAGATGGTTTATTGTGGTGTCATATTTTCTGCCATCGATTTATTCACTATCCATTTGAAGTTAAAAATGATTATGACTGGATGTCTAAATATTTTTTTACAGGGGGGTTAATGCCTGCTGTTTCGACTTTCCTGCACTTTCAGGATCATTTACAGTTAGAAAACCAATGGCAATGGTCTGGACAACAGTATGAACATACAGCCAATGCATGGTTAAATAATATGGACCAAAAAAAGGACTTACTTAAACCACTATTTAAGCAAACTTATGGTCAAGATGCGGAAATCTGGTGGCAACGTTGGAGAATCTTTTTCATGGCTTGTGCAGAACTGTTTGGTTATGACAAAGGTCGTGAGTGGGTGATTGGCCATTATTTGTTTAAGAAGCGAGCTGTTTGAAGTTCAAACTAAGCTTAGCGATAAGGTGAAGAGGGTACATGTCCATGATGAGGCTATTTAGGGATAAACGCGATCATCCTTTGGGTGAGGTGTTTAACCGCTATTATTGGCTACAAATTGGTCTTATTGCCTTGTCTATTGTGATTGGGATTGGTTGCAGTGCTTGGGTCATTAAAGGAACATTGCTGACCACAGCGCTCGAACAGGAGATGGAGCATTACTGGCAGCGTATGGAGCGTAATCCAGAAGCTGCTTTACCCGACACTAAAAATTTATATGGATATCGTTGGTCCGATGACGAGTTAGCCCCCTCTGAATTTCGTAATTTAAAACTCCAATCGGGTGTACATCGACACTATATCGATGGTAAAGACCGGATGACGGTTTATGGGACACGCAATGGTGAACACGTTTTTTTAGTGTTTGGTGAAAGTAATGTTAATAAGCTTATTTGGCTGTTTGGTTTAGCGCCACTCATGGTCAGCTTATTTTTGCTATACAGTGTGCTGTGGTGGTGGAATCGCCGTGCACGCCGCTATTTTTCGCCCATCACACGCTTAGCCAATGCACTCGAACATATCGATTGGGAACATCAGAATAATCGAGCATCACCATTTAAAGAAATTAAAACAGATTCTAATTTGGAGGCTGAATATCTCAAGCAAGCACTTGAAAAATATCATCAAGTTTTAAGCGAATTCATTCAGCGTGAAAGAGAGTTTACTGGCGATGTTAGTCATGAACTTCGAACACCGCTCACAATATTGAAGGGAAATGTACAACTTTGTCAGGCCCGTTATGGTGATAACAAATCTTTTACTCGATTGCAAAACACAATCGAAGATATGCAGTTATTGGTCGATACACTTTTGGCGATTGCTCGAAATACCACAAGCAATTTACAAAGTGAAAAAACACGCTTATCAGAACTGCTTCAAGATGTTGTAAGTGACTTGAATAGTGTCAGTTTGGCAAAAGGAATGAGTATCGATTTAAACATCGAAGTTAATGAGGTCAAACGTCATTTATATCCATCGATGACAAAAATGGTGTTTAGCAATATTTTAAGAAATGCATTGAATTACTCTCAAGGTACAAGCATTAATGTCATTCTCGAAAAAAACAAAGTGTTGGTCGCAGATAATGGTATCGGGATTGATTTACCGAATAACTCTAAGGTGCAAGAACTAACGAATCAGCAGCTGCAACTCGATATCAAAGGTCATGGTATCGGGCTACAACTGGTTCAAAAATTATGTAAACAACTTGGCTGGAGAGTAGAGTTATTTGATCGTGAATACTATTTGATGACTCATCCAAAAGTTGACTTGTCACTCAGTTCAGGACTGATTGTGGTCGTTTACTTGAATGATCAGCCTCCAAAATAGTGTATTTGGAGGAATTTGATCTGAAGTGCGAATTCAGTAGTAACTAGTTTTTTCAGTAGTAACTAGTTTTATTCAACTGCGATCTTTAGACCTACCCCTGAAACGGTGTGTATTAATTTTTGTTCAAACGGCTTATCGACCATTTTTCTTAAATTATAGATATGGCTTCTGAGTGCATCGCTTTCTGGTTCTTCATCCCCCCATAACTCAAGCATGATCTCCTGTTTAGTGAGCACTTTAGGTGAGTTTCGCATAAGTAATTTTAAAAGTTTGAATTGAATAGGTGGCAGTTCGATCATTTGACCTGCACGAGTGATTTGCTGTAAAGCAGGGTCTAATGTGAGATCGTGAATTTTGATTTGGCTGTTAGATACTTCTCCTAATGAGCGTTTGATCAGTGCACGAACACGATAAACCAATTCATTAAAATCAAATGGTTTGACTAAATAATCATCTGTACCTGCTCGGAAACCTTTTAATTTATCATCCAAAGTATCACGAGCAGTCAGCATCAGTACCGGGAGGTCGAGTCCTTGTTCGTTGCGAAGCCATTCACACAGGTCATAACCTGTACCGTCAGGTAAATTAATATCTAACAGTAGAATATGATAAGGATGTTGTTTAAGCAGTTGACGTGCCACATCCAAATTACGCGCATGATCAACCACAAAATTATGCTCTTCTAAAAATTCACATAATGTTGAAGCAAGTTCGTAATGATCTTCGACCATTAAAATAAAATGTTTAGTCATGTCGACACGATTAGTCCAATAATTGCTTTTTTAAAGTATCACTAAATGGAGACGAACCCAGCCAAATTTTAAAATAATCATTGGCATTCATGTATTGAATTTTACCCAAAATTTTTTGATTTAGACTCAAAGTTAAAGTCTGGGTCGTATGGGTATAGCTTAGACTGTAAATATCACCAGATCGAACCGGTTGATACAATTGTGTGATCTGGTCAAGCTGTTTCAACGTATTGGCTTGTTTGACATTTCGTTTGAGAAAGTGCGTTGCAGCCTTTTTAAAAGCCCATTCTGGAATATGTTGAGTATAAGCAAAGTCCATGCGAATATCTTGATTCTTCCAAGTGCTTTGACAATTTTGAGCGAAATAAGTTGCTTTACCGACATTTTTTTGTCCGACTTTGAGGTCTCCTTGACCACACTCACGCACACTTTGTGCATGCGCGAGTGGTAATAAGAATAGACTCAAAGCAGAGAGGGTGATTATTGCGATTTTTTGAAAGGTAATAACCATGCGTATAACCCTCCAGCATATGGTAGTGAGCGAAATAAGCCATCAGCTGGGTCCCAAAAGTCTTGCTGGAACACAATTTTGTCTTGCTCATTGAGTTTTATTTCACTAATTCCATGTGATTCCATGCTTCGAGTCGTGCCGAAGATTTTAAAATCATATGCCATACGCCAATGCACATAGGCTGAGTCGTCAAAATGTGATGTGTTGAGCAATTTGACTGAAACATTACTGACACGGTTATTCATACCTTTGAAATGTTCGACTAGATTTTCACGCTTACTAAATTGTGAAAGTGTGTCATTGATATATAAACTGTCAGCATACAGATTGCTTGCTCGGTTAGTGAATTCAGGTGTACCTAAAGTATTGAATGCACTGGTAAAACGAACCCCTATATCTTGAGCTTTGGCAGGCGTCATGGTGATGCCTTGAACTGTCGATCGTGCTTGAGCATAATCATCAGAGTAACTTGGGATGCTTGCACAGCCTGATAAAAAGAGTAGAGGAAGGCTCAATGTCGCAGCCACAATTTTTTTGACGTGTTTCATGATCTCAATCCACTAATTTATTCTTATTTTTTAATCTACTGGCAATCTTGTGAAATGGATGTGAAATTAAAATATGAGCTGTGATCGATGAAAGGTATTTGTGTTAAAGGGAGTTCCGTTGAACTCCCTTTAACTTTGTTTTATTTAAATTTCCAAGTGTAATCAATGTTGACACGCATTTCGTCATCCGACTTAAATGCCATACCTACTGGTGGGATATCGTTACGGTAGCGACTATAACGTGTACGAATATTTAAACCTTCGAGTTTACCCGTTGGAACACGATAGCTGAGCTCGAAATCAAGAGCATCTTGTTCAAACGTCTGATTGTCGGTGTTACGAATTTCAATATCATCGCCTTTACTATAACGAGTCATAAACTTTAGACCTTTCAATGAAGTGTCTTTAAAGTCATAGTCATAGCGTGCGTGATAGACTTTTTCATTAATGTTGGTGAAATCAGCACTCATACTATCTAAGAACACTGCTGGCTCTGAACCCGCTAAGGTCGGAAGAGCTGTATCACCAAAAGACTGCATATAGCCCAAACTGAAAGTATGATTGTTACGGTTAAGCCCAAAAATACCGCTCAAATGTTGATTTTCAATATGTCCTGCACGAGCTTGACCTGAGTCTTCACTCACAAACAGGCGTACATCCCCTAATAAATGCCCAATACCTATATCATGTTTGCTTTTTGCACCAATGAAATTTTGGTGATAAACATCATGAAGGTTGGCATGAAAGAGTTGCGCACTAATTTGATCGTTAAATTTATATTCAGCACCAAGCATGTGTAAGCCAGATGATTCGGCAGCAGTCTTAAATCGATTATTAGGATTGCCAACTTTAATTTTTTCATAATCTGTTGAATCACGTTGATTCACACGATCCACATACAGGGCATGAATTTTCAAATTATCCACTTCATTGATTTGAAGATGTGTACCTCGATAATTTTGCTGGAATAAACGAGCTGGAGAAGAGAACAAAACAGGGAACATTGGTGCGAGTGTACCCCCATGTAAAGTCGATTTGCCCACTTTCGCTTTTGCCGTCCAGCGAATTTCTCCATACTGATCAGCTTTACCTGATGGACTGGTTGGCAGTAATCCCGAAGCTGCATAATCGTCGGCATCACTGCCTAAAAGATTAAAACCTGCCAGTGCCATAATGTCTAAACCTAGTCCTACGGTACCTGGTGTATAGCCTGAATTAGCTTTAAAGATAAAACCTTGAGCCCAGTCTTTCTGATCTTTACCTGATGCATCTTGTGTATATGCGCGATCAAAATAAAAATTGCGAGCTGTTAGATTGACTGATGAATCATCTATAAATGAATTTGCTTGCGTTGTTGATAGAAAACCAGACGCAATTACCCCTAAAAAGATTGCAGAAAATCTCATTATTGTCCCTATATGAAAAGAGGAGCTAGACGTCTTGTCTAGCTCTAAAGTATTTAAAAAATGATTATGCAGATGTTGGTTGTTGGAAATGCAATTGTGCAGTTTCTTTATTTTTGAGTTTTGAAATGCTTAATACCATGATAATGGCTGCAACGAATGCCAACGCATAATAGCCGTAAAGTACAAGTGATGAGATACCACTGTCGAGGAAAGCACCTGCAACTAGTGGAGACAAAATACCGCCTACACGACCAAAACCAATCGCATAACCAACACCAGTCGCACGAACATCAGCATCATAGATTGCAGGAGACATCGCATATAGACCTGCGACACATCCGTTTGACATCATGCCAAGGAATAAAGCGAGAATGAATGCGATCATGAGTGAACCAGTACTGTTCACAAATAACCAGATCAAGATTGCAGTTAAGGCAAGGAAAGCCGCTTGAACATAGTAAATACGGATACGTGAACTAATCAGACCTAACAGCGCAGCACCAAACATACCGCCAGCACTAATCAGGACACCTGCTGTTACACCTTGTTCAGTGGTCATCCCATTTGCAGATAAGATTTTTGGTGTCCAACTCATGACGAAGTAGAAACCAAACATAACGAAGAAGAAGCTAAACCAGATACAAATCGTTTGAAGTGCCAATTTAGGGCTGAACAAACGTGCCAAACCACTCTTTGCTTGTTCGCTGGTCATAGTGACCGTAGGAAGTTGCTGTAATGGGGTAATATTGATTTTCTTTGCTAAAACATTAATACGTTCTAGAGCATTTTTTGGCTGTTTAACCAAAAGGTAATCAAGTGATTCTGGTAAGGTGAAATAAGACACGACCAACATGAATAAAGTCGCTAAACCACCTGTTAAGAAGACTGCACGCCATCCGAAATTGCTGATAAGCGCAATTGCAATAATCCCACCAACGGTTGCACCAATCGCGTAACCTGTACATTGTAAGCTGACTGCGAGACTTCTCCAACGCAGAGATGCGTACTCACTTGCAATAACATTACTACTTGCGAGAATACCGCCGATGCCTAAACCAGTCACAAAACGCATCATGCCAAGTTGCATTGCAGTCTGAGCAAATGATGCTGCAACCATACTTACTCCAGAGATAAGTAGGCAAAGTAAGATGAGTGGGCGGCGACCGATTTTGTCAGCCCAAGGTGCAAGAAATAGTGAGCCAGCACCCATACCAAATAAGCCAGCACTCAATAGTGCACCAAGTTCAGCGCCAGTCAGTCCCCACTCGGCAGAAACAGATGCAGCAGTAAAGGCCATGACAAGAACGTCAAAGCCATCAATAACATTTAATAAAATACAGATACCGATAACAAACCACTGAAACCCATTCATGGTCTTGTTATTCATTTCCTCACGCGGGTTCTGAACCATTTACTTTCTCCATGGAATAAGACCTCATTGAAAAGCACTACGTGTGGCATGTGATTACATGTCATAAACGTAGGCAGACTTCAGAAGTCATCCTAGTAATGTTTAAGGTGTTCATCGCAGTCAGAACCCGTCCATATTCTGGTATTGATGAAATAATCAACACGTCTGCAATGTGCATGAATTTAGCATTATTGGATCCAAATTCAAGCAAAAAAATATTAACTTAGATATATTTTAGATTAAATGGATCCATATTTGCGAAGAAGTACTTGAAAAATATACTAAAGTACTAGGGATTAAAAAAATGAACGCCTCAGTTAAAGAAAGGAAAAAAATCTTAAAAGTTCATTCGAATCTTCCGAATTTTATAAAATAGCGCGCAAATCATGAGCTACTTGTTTAAGCTGGGGCAAAATATTTTGGATTAAATATGTTTCTGTAATTCTGTGGCTGGATCCGATACAGTTGAGTGCGGCTACAGTATTACCTTGCATGTTGAGAATAGGGACAGCTAAAGCAATAATTCCCAATTCATGTTCTTCTGTAGAAATGCAATAGTCTTGTTTTTGAACAGTTGCAATAGTGTTTATAAACTTTTGATGATCTATGATGGTAAAAGGCGTTAATCTCTTGAGTGGATATTGTGCAAGCCATTGATTAAGTTCATCATGGCTCAATCTTGAGAGTAGTATTTTACCTGTTGAGGTGGCGTAGGCTGGAAGGCGATTACCTAAATGAATACCCAACGGACTCATTTTAGATGATTCGTTCTGTTGAGGAACACTTTTCGCAACAGGTACGACTTCATGTTCATCGAGTACCGTGACTGAATAGCTCAGTGCAGTTTTGATACTGAGTAAATTCAGCATAGGTTGAGCGACTTTTGGTAAATATGCAGAGCTTAGATAAGCACTTGAAAAGCGTAAAACTTTGTAGGTGAGCCAATAAAAATGTTCATCTGTGTCTAAATAACCTAAAAACTTTAAAGTTCTTAAATATCGTCGTGCTGCGCTGCGACTCAATCCTGTACGTTCAGCAATTTGGGTGACATTTAATTTTTGACGTTCAACACCAAAGCACTCTAATAGATTCAAACCTTTAGCAAGGCCTGAAATATAATCATCATATTGAATTACTTCTTTATTTTTAGCATTTGAAATCAATTCATTGCGCATGATATTGCTCTGATTTACACCCTTGAATTCTGATATCTTGTCCGATGATCGGTCATTTGTCACTAAATTCGGTCGTATTTAGGGCTAAAGTCTAGTACCTCAGTTGGAATTTCATTAGGTTTTACAAAAGGAAAAAAATTGAGGGTGTTTGCAATATGGAAATTTTAAAAACCAAAGTCGCGATTATTGGTTCAGGTCCAGCAGGTTTATTACTCGGTCAACTGCTATATAAAGCGGGTATTGATCATATTTTAATTGAACAGCGTAGTGTTGAATATGTTGCCAGTCGTATCCGTGCTGGGATTTTAGAGCAAGTTTCAGTAGATTTATTGACTGAAGCTGGTGTAGATCAGCAACTGCGTGAAAAAGGGTTACCTCATCAGGGTATTGAAATTCTAACCAATGGTGAAAAGCACCGTGTTGATTTAACGCAGTTGACGGGTGGTAAACAAGTTACGGTATATGGCCAAACTGAAGTCACCAAAGATTTAATGCAGGCTCGCACAGCAGCTCAACTCACTTCATACTACGAATCAGCTAACGTTCAAGTACATGATTTCTACGGTCAACCAAGTGTTACTTTTGAGCATAATGGTCAGCAAGTTAAAGTTGAATGTGATTTTATCGCTGGTTGTGATGGTTACCATGGCGTGTGCCGTGCCAGTGTGCCAGAAGACAAAATTAAAACTTTTGAGAAAGTCTATCCATTTGGCTGGTTGGGGGTATTGGCAGATGTACCTCCTGTTGCGGATGAACTAATTTATGTGCAATCTGATCGTGGATTTGCATTATGCAGTATGCGTTCTAACACGAGAAGTCGCTATTATCTACAAGTACCGTTAACGGATAAAGTTGAAAATTGGTCAGATGAGCAATTTTGGGAAGAGTTAAAAAATCGTCTAGATCCTGAAAGCCGTGAAAAGCTTGTGACTGGTCCATCAATTGAGAAGAGTATTGCGCCATTACGTAGTTTTGTCACTGAACCAATGCGTTTTGGTAAAATGTTCTTGGCGGGTGATGCTGCTCATATTGTACCGCCAACAGGAGCTAAAGGTTTAAACCTCGCTGCATCTGATATTGCGTATCTTTCTCAAGCTCTCATTGAATATTATCAAACGGGTTCTGAGCAGGGGATTGAGCAGTATTCTGAAAATTGCTTAAAACGTGTATGGAAAGCAGAGCGTTTCTCTTGGTGGATGACTCATTTATTACATCGTTTTGAGACAGAAACCGAATTCGAGCATAAAATCAAACAAGCTGAATTAAGTTATATTCTTGGTTCAGAAGCAGGGCAAACTACGCTTGCTGAAAACTATGTTGGACTACCACTCCAAAAAGCGAGTTAATCCTCTACGTTAAGCTTAATCCATTGGCTATTTTTTAGCGCACACCAAATTGCTCCACAATTTGGTGTGTTTTTTTATTAAACAAATTGTCTAAATTCAATCGAGGTTTGCTGTAATAAGGGCAGAATATACTGAATTAAATATTCCTTACTGGTTTTACCTGTCGGTGACACAATGTTCAATGCTGCGACAACATCAGCACGATGATTGTGAATAGGTACAGCCAAAGCATGTACGCCTAACTCATGTTCTTCAGCTGAGTAACAATATTCATCAGCTCTAACTTCTGCTAATAATTTTATAAATTTCTCATTATCGGTATACGTATATTTGGTGAGTGCTTTGAGTGGATATTTTTCCAACCATTCTTGTTGTGCTTCCTTGGATAAATAACTTAATAAAATTTTCCCTGCAGATGTCGCATGAGCGGGTAGTCGGTTACCTAAATGTAATCCATAAGGATTAACACGATCAGTCTGTTGATGCGCTGCACTACGTGCAATCGTAATAGCTTCGTAGCCATCTAATACCATCACGGAATAAATGAGAGAGGTTTGCTGAGTAAGTAAATTCAACAATGGCTGAGCAATTTTAGGCAGCTGTGCACCACTTAAATATGCACCTGAAAATTTTAAAACTTTAGGTGTTAAATAATAGTAATGACCATCAAACTCTAAATAACCTAAATATTCTAAAGTCATTAAATGTCGCCTTGCAGCGGCTCGAGTCAACCCTGTTTTTTCTGCAGCCATGGTCACATTTAAACGGTGACGGTCATTTGCAAAACAATCCAAGATAGCAAGTCCTTTGCTGATACCTGCAATAAAGTCTTCATGACGAATCCACTTTTTATTATCTGGATTTTGAAGTTGTCTGTTCCTTGAGTCTGATTCTGTAGACACAGCATTTTCCTTGCTATTTTAAAAATTGAATTATTGATGCTGATTTAGAATCTTGAGCAATATACTCAAGATATTGTTCGATCATCGAACAAAAAATCTGTAAATCGTACAAAAACCTTTTTTCAAGGTAGCTCAAGCTTTGTAATTTATCAAGAATGGAATGACGGAATCCAAGCGATTTAGTTGCATATTTCAATCTCCGTCCAGATTGAAATTGCGCTAATCGTGGATTCCTCAAATATTAAAATATGTTGTACAGAGGGAGTTGTTGGATGATCGATAAATCGTCACAGTCTTTAGTTGAAGCTTTATCCCAAATTAAAGACGGTTCAACCATTATGATTGGTGGGTTTGGTACCGCAGGTCAGCCTGCTGAACTCATCGATGGCTTAATTGAACTCGGTATTAAAGACTTAGTGATCGTCAACAACAACGCAGGTAATGGTGATT
>NZ_JBWYIN010000021.1:0-33454 GCF_056779765.1 Acinetobacter sp. 24-47-62 | reverse complement strand
GTAGCATTGATCGAATTCCACGACTGCCGAGAGAGCAACGACTCTGTCTAAAAAGACTCTTGATCATCACTTTAAGCTTGATGCGATCTGGGTTCGAACTTTTACTTTTTGAACAGTAATGGTAGTAACTTGAACGAAGTACACCAAAGACGTGACATAGTAATTTAACAGAGCTTAGCTTTCTTAATTGATCGATCAACACATATGTTTGAATTCGTCTGACATTAAGAGAGCTGTAGCCTTTTTTAGAATAATCTTCTCCTGTTCGAGTTGATGAATACGAGCTTTAAGTTGCTGTATTTCTCTTTGCTCGGGAGTTAAAGCAGTGGCTGTTGGAGCTTGACCTGTACGTTCTAGTTGAAGTTGATCGACCCAACGTTTTAATGCTGTTTGTCCAACATCTAAAGCACGACAGGCTTGAGAAATTGAATAGCCTTGATCAAGCACAAGGCTAGCTGCCTCTAATTTGAATTCTGGAGTGAATGTTCGTCTTGTTTTCATTGAGCACCTCTTTGGTGAATACATTATCACCTAATTTAGTGTCCAACTTTATTAAACCACTACACTCTAAAAAGAGGGCTTAAAATTAAAGATCATGCACGATTAGAGAATTGATTTTAAGCGTTTAACAACTTCTTTACATTGGTCTAAATCTGCTACGAGAGCAAGACGAACATGGTTTTCACCTGGGTTGCCTTGTTCAGTATCACGAGATAAATAACGACCCGGTAAAACTTTGATATGTGCTTTTTCCATCAGCATTTTGGCAAAAGTTTCATCATTATCGACCTTTAACCAATAATAGAAACCCGCATCAGGCTTTTTCAGTGGTAGCAAATGACCTAATTCTTGTTGGAATAAATCAAATTTAGCACGGTATTGTTTACGGTTTTCTTCAACATGTGCTTCATCATTCCATGCAGCAATCGATGCCAATTGATGCTGTACTGGCATTGCAGCACCGTGGTAAGTGCGGAATTTTAAATAAGGTTTTAATAGACTAGCATCACCTGCAACAAAGCCAGATCGCATACCTGGTAAATTAGAACGTTTAGACAGAGAGTGAAATACGATACAGTTTTTATAGTCATCACGACCTAATTCTGCACAAACTTCTAATAAGCCAACTGGTGCTTCATCAAACCATAGTTCTGAATAACATTCATCAGATGCGATGACAAAATTGTATTGATCAGAGAGCGCAATTAATTTTTTGAACTGTTCTTTTGAAAGCACAGCACCTGTCGGATTTCCGGGGGTGCAGACAAAGAGCAAAGCTGTCTTCTCCCATACTTCCGCAGGGACAGCATCGAAGTCGCCAAGGTAACCATTTTCTTCAGTACAGTTGATGAAATAGGGTTGAGCGCCAGCGAGTAAAGCTGCACCTTCGTAAATTTGATAAAAGGGATTCGGCATAACTACATAAGGCGCTTCATCACGATTGATCAGCGCTTGTACGAATGAGAAAATTCCTTCACGTGTGCCAGTCACAGGTAAAATATGATCTTCTGCGCTAATAGCATTTAATTTGAAACGGCGTGTGAGCCATTGCGAAATACTTTCACGTAATTCTGGTAAGCCTTTACTGTTTGGGTATGTCGAAAGATGATTGAAGTTATCGACAATAGCTTGTTTTACGAATTCAGGTGCAGGATGTTTTGGCTCACCAATTGACAATGGAATTAACGGAAGATTTGCAGGTTTTACATCCTGAAAAAGTTTATTCAACTTTTCAAATGGATAAGGATGTAATAGGTTTAAACTAGAGTTCATGAAACAGTTACCGTCGGGTTAAATCTAAATTTTAATGATGATTACAGACCTGATTTGAAGCCTCATCTAATGCTGCTTTTAATTGTTCAGCAAAAGCCTGAGCTTCAGTTAAATTCATAGGTTCGCCATTCTTTTTGGTTACAAAGAAAATATCTTCTGCGCGCTCACCCAAGGTGGCGATTTTCGCGGAATGGATATCGAGACCTTGCATCATAAATAAGCCACCGATACGGGCAAGTAATCCAGGCTGATCGAGGGTAGAGATCTCGACCATATTTTGCTGTAGCGCCTCGTTCAACGTAATATCAATTGTGTTTTCGATATCAAAATGACGAAGTTGGCGTGGAATACGGCGTTGCATTAAACCTGGATAATTTTGTGAATCTGTTAATGCGTGCACCAATGATTCTTTTACCGTATTTTCACGTTCTGGATCTGTCACTAATGTGCCAAAACGATCAAGCACCACGTAGGTGTCTAAGCTAAAGGATTTAGTTGCTGTAATAATGCGTGCATCTTGTACATCTAGATTCATACGATCTAGAACTGCAACAGTGGTGGCAAAAAGATTAGGTTGATCTTGAGTGTAAATAAAAATCTGCACAGCATCTTGCGCTGATTTACGGTGCGCGCGCATCATCACCAATGGTGCTGAATTATCACCATGATCTAGGATTGCACGTGTATGCCATGCGACTTCATCTGCAGTTTCTTTGAGGAAGTATTCGTCACCAAGTTCTTGCCAAACTTTTTCAACGGCTTCTAAAGCATAATCATTGACAAGTAATTCACTTGCAGCAAATTTGGTATCTTCGATCAGCATTTGGTAATCGACAGGACGACCCAAACCACTACGAATAACGTCACGAGCATTGGTATATAACTGACGCATGAGCGATGCGCGCCATGTGTTCCAAAGCTTAGGATTGGTTGCGTTAATGTCAGCCACTGTAAGCGTATACAGATAGTCTAAGTGTTCCATATCACCGAGCTTCTCGGCAAAATCTTTTACAACATCTGGATCAGAAATATCTTTTTTCTGCGCAGTCATCGACATCAATAGATGATTTTGGATCAACCACGCAACAAGATTACACTCACGCTCAGTAAAACCGTGCTTGCTACAGAACTCAATGGCATCAACCGCGCCCAATTCACTATGGTCTCCACCACGGCCTTTGGCGATATCATGGAACAAAGCAGCGAGGAATACGATGTCTCGGCGCACCAGACGCTGGAATACCGAACTTACGACAGGAAAATCTTTAGCAAATTCGGGTGCTTTAAAACGATTTAAATTACGTAAGAGTAGGAGCGTATGTGCATCTACAGTATAGATATGGAATAAATCGTATTGCATAAGGCCCATGATTTGCCCAAATGCAGGAATATAGTTGCCGAGTACACCATAACGTTTCATCGCAAGCAATGTTTCATATAAGTTATTTGGTGACCGGATGATCGCCATAAACAAGGCTTGATTAACTGGATTGTCTCTATACGCTTGATCAATGCGTTTTGCAGCTAAAGTAAGCAATCGAAGTGTACGAGCTCGAATACCATCAATATCAGGGCGATTTGCTAGGATATAGAAAATCTCAAGGATGGCTGTAGGCTTCTCTGCAAAAATTTTATGGTGTTGAACTGCGAGTTTACCATCCACCAATTTGAAGTTTTCATTCACTTCTTCAATTTTACGCTCATAGTTGGGTAAGCGAGGCGTGATGACAGACTCATTAAAATAGGCGAGTAGCATTTCATTCAGGGTTGAAACCTGCTGAGCTGCTCGATAGTAGCGTTTCATGAACTGTTCAATTGGATAATTGATATGTTCATCTTCGACTTTGTGGTAACCAAATTTTGCTGCGATATCGCGTTGGTAATCAAACAATAGTCGGTTTTCATCACGCTTAGTTAAGCGGTGTAAATGATGACGAATTTCCCAGAGAAAATTCTCAGCATCTTCGAGAACCCCAAGTTCAAACTCAGAAATGAAACCTAAATGTACAAGATCGTATATACGATTTACTCGGAAATGCCGTTTTGCAATCCAACCAATTTGGTTAATGTCTCGAATGCCGCCCGGTGCATTTTTGATATCAGGTTCTAAATTACTTTCAGTGTTGTTGTGCTGAGCGTAGCGTTTGGCTTGTTCTTCCATCTTGGCATCAAAGAAGGTTTTATCCGTCCAAGTTTGTGAAACAACACGACGAGGCCATTTCGCTAAGTGTTCATTGCCAATAATTAAACGAGACTCAATGAGAGATGTAGCTACCGTTAAGTCATTCATGGCCTGTTCAAAGCACTGTTGAATGGTTCTTACACTTACGCCAGGTTTAAAATTTCCAACATCCCATAGAGAGGAAATAAAAATGGTAATGGCATTTTCTTGTTCTTGTGTAAGATCATCTTCTGAAAGGATCAGAATGTCGACATCAGAGTAGGGCATCATTTCACGACGACCATAACCTCCTACAGCGAACAAACCCAGATCGGTTTGATCTAACTCAGCATGTTGCCAAAGGAATTTAAGCGCCTCATCAATCAGATTTGATCGAGTGAGAATAATCTCACGTATCGCCTTACCATTTTCAAACTCATGTTGTAATTGATTTTCAACATCTGAGCGCCATTGATTAATTGCCTTGATGTCGTGATTACTCGAAACATAGTTTGCTAATGGAGACGTATTGATCATGAAATGATGGCCTACCTAATGAATTATTTGTTTTGATTTACAATTACTTTTGAAGCGGCTTCAGACGCTAATTCGCGTGCTAAGTCAGTTGTTTCAGCACGTGCAGTTGCAACCCCCATACGGCGACGTTTAAAGCCTTCAGGTTTACCAAAAAGTCGTAAATCGACATTAGGGTTTTGCATAGCAAGATTTAAGCCAGAAAATGACAAATTCGTATCATCAACACCTGCATAGATCACAGCGCTTGCAGCAACACTGTGACGTTGCGTATTTACTGGAAGACCTAAAATCGCACGGGCATGAAGTTCAAATTCACTTTGATATTGAGATGCAAGTGTGACTAATCCAGTGTCATGTGGACGAGGAGAAACTTCACTGAACCAAACTTGATCACCTTTAATAAATAATTCCACACCAAAAATACCGCAACCGCCTAGTGCTACTGTGACTTTATTGGCAATACGTTTTGCTTCACCAAGGGCAGCTGTGCTCATAGGTTGAGGTTGCCAGCTTTCTACATAGTCACCTGCATCTTGACGGTGTCCAATAGGATCGCAGAAGTGCGTTTCGATTTCTCCTGTTTCAGGATTTTTTGCCCGTACTGTGAGTAATGTAATTTCGAAATCAAAATCAATTTGCGATTCTACGATGACAGTGCCTTGATTGACACGACCACCTGTTTGAGCATATTCCCAAGCCGCGTCGACTTCATCAAAAGATTTTACGCGTGACTGTCCTTTACCTGATGATGACATCACAGGTTTTACAAAATTTGGATAGCCAATATCATCACATGCTGCACGGAATGATTCCAAACTATTGGCAAAACGATAAGCCGAGGTTGGTAGCCCTAGTTCCTCAGCTGCGAGGCGACGAATTCCTTCACGATTCATGGTGAGATTGACGGCTTTCGCAGAGGGAATAACTACGGCAGTTTTAGAATCTTCGATTTCCACTAAGACTTCAGTGGCAATGGCTTCAATCTCGGGAACAATTAAATGAGGTTGAACTTGTTCAATCAGTTTTTTTAATTCTTTTGGATCCGCCATATTCAATGTGTAGGAGTGATGAGCAACTTGCATGGCAGGTGCATTGTCATAGCGATCTGCCGCATGTACTTCTACACCTAATCGTTGTAATGATATTACCACCTCTTTACCCAACTCACCTGAACCCAATAATAGAACTTTAAACGCCGAAGATTGAAGTGGAGTACCGAGTGTAATAAGCATTTGATTCATCCGTGCTTGATATTATGGACTTTTAGCATATCAGAACTAAAACCTCTTGAGCGCGATGAATACAAGAAAAAGCAAGAAATTATTTTGATATCGTTTAATTTTTTTATTGATAAAAATTTATAAGCCTTATCCGAGGATCAGGCTTATAAATTTAGAATCTGAATGAATAATACGCGAGAAATGTTTTAAAGTGGGAAATAGGTATACACCAAACCGTATGTGAGTGCCGCTGTGAGTGTTGCAGGTACAATCTGTTTAAATTTGAAATACAAACCCGAGAGCACAATAAAACCAATTAACATGGCAACGCTCTTATTGGGTGTTTCTAAGAGCGGCGGTAAAGTCGCGACCACGAGCATTGAACTGATCGCAGCAATACCGATTGATCCAAGGGCGATTTTAAGCCAAAGAGCACCGCGTTTCTGGCGACCTTGTTGTAGTCTCTGAATCACAAAAAAAGGACCAAAGCGTGAGGCGAAATTCGCGATGCCGACCAGAATACCGACACAAATAATTTCTAGATTCATGATTGTTCACCTGTGTGCAAAGGATCATGTTGCTTCAGTACATAATGTTTAAACAGACCAGCCAAAATACCGGAGCTTATGCCAATGAATATCGCTGCAGATAAATCGATAAAGTAACAGGCAATAGCAGAAACAATAATGGTGATGGTCACGACAAAGGTATGTTTTTTCTCAAATGCAGCTAGTAAGAAGCTCAAGAAAAGTGCAGGTAATAGAAAGTCGAGCGCTGCCTGCAAAAATTGGGGAAGATGACTGACTTGATCTGCAAATAAGCCCCCGAGAAAAGATCCAAGTGCCCAAGACAACCAGCTAAACAGACTCAGACCTAGCATCCAAGATTCAGACCATTCTTGACGGCGTTGCGACAGTTTAATCATGCCTGATGCAAAGACTTCGTCGGTCAAGCCCCATGACCAAATTGCAGTTTTTTTCAGATTGAGTTTATCTTGAATTAAGTTTTGTAAAGCAGGGCCATATAACAAATGTCGAATATCAAGCGCTATTACAGTTAAGGCTGTCATCCAGATAGAAGTGCCACTGCCGAGTAAGGCAACCACCAAAAATTGACTGGCACCTGCATACATCGAACAGGATAAAAATAATGCTTCCCACGCTGTAAAACCAAATTGAGTTGCAGATACACCAAACGCGAATGAAACAGGCAAATAGGTGAAAATGATGGCTTGACTATCTTTGGCACCTTGCCAAAAACCTGCCGGTGTCATGTGTGGGGAGCTTGATTGGGTCACGATAAACCTAATTGGAGATTGGAACAAAAGGTATAAAACGAGATTGAGTATTCTACCCGAATTTACTAGCATAGTGCCGAATAGTTTATTAGAGCGATGTCATGTTTGCGATTCAATCTCCCTTTAAATTAGCTGCATTGACTACATTCCTCATCTTCACTTTATCCGGTTGTGGTGGTCAGGCAGAAACTGCCGATCAAAAGGTTGAAATTAAAGAAGCACCGAAGTTGACCAATGATGCAACTGAATATGCAAATCATGCTTGGCAATTGATTAATCAGGTTGATCCTATTCTGTATCAAGCCAATAAAGCGCTTATACCATCACAAGTACGCGAGCCTGTGCGTCAATTGGTGTTGGATTGGCGTATTAATGTCAAAATGACCGACTCAGTGACTGAAGGGAAATATGCGCTTTGTCGAAAAGCGCTAACAACCATAGATGCTTGGGCGCGTGCAATCGTGGAAAGTGAGGGGCAGCTCGCACAGCGTCAAGCCAATTATGAACGCGATAAAGCCCAGTGCAAAACTGCAATTGAGCAACCAGAATTAGGAAACACCAAGGCGTATACAAAATTATTTTAAGTGACCCTAGCCAACCCAATACAATGATTAATCCAGATTTTACTGAAGCTCTTCATCTTTAGTCGGTTAAGTTTGATCGGCTAAAACTTTAAGTTGATTGAGATCAATCACCTCAATTTTTTTAAATGCAACTTTAATTGCGCCAATTTTTTCTAAATGCTGTAGTTCTTGATTAATGGTCTGTCTTGAGCAGACCAACATTTGTGCCAATTGTTCTTGAGATAGGTTGATGGTGTTTTTTTCAATCTCTTTGAGATTACCGTATCCATTTAAGATAAAGATTAATCTTTGTGCTAAACGTTGAATAAGGGGTTGTGTTTGAATAGAGACCAACTCCATGAAAGCATAACGGAGTTTATGACTGACCAATTGGGCCAGATAAAACCAAAATTTTGGATATTGTTCTAAAATTAGATCAAGTCCTACACGACTTATTTTGAGGATTTTGGATTTTTTACTGGTAATCGCATGATGAGAGCGGGGTTGTTGATCAATCAACGAAATTTCACCAAACCACATAATGGGATCTGCGATAACTGTCACCGCCTCACGACCTTCTACGTCAATATGTGCTAAACGAACAGCACCATCAATCACGGCATAAATGCCATCAAATTGATCAGCTTTAGAAAATATCAGTTGCTCTTTGCCATATTCAATGAGCTGAGCATGTTCGAGCATCAGCTGTTGTAGTTCATGATCAAACTGGCTAAACCACCAATTATTTTTTAAAAGATAAACGTATTGATTTAAAAGCAAAATTATCCCTTTTATGCTGTTTATTTGTCGTCTAGTCGACAACTTATTGGTTTACATTTATATATATTGAAGGAAATAGTCAGAAAAAGGAATGATAACATGACTCGTTTAGAGAGCTTGCTTGGACAATATGCAGCTTATCACCTAGATCGTAAAAACGTATTTTCGCATTTTATTGGAATTCCCTTGATTGTATTTTCGATCTTGTGTTTTGCAGCCAAAGCGCAATTTACAGTTGCTGGATATTCCATTGATCTTGCAATGTTATTGATCGTCGCATCAGTGATTTATTACTTGAGTTTGGATCTCATTTTTGGTGTGGTAATGGCAGTGCTATTTGCTTTAATTTATCAACCAGCCACACAAGTAGCAGCTTTAGCGACATCCTCTTGGGTATTGGTAAGTGCTGGATTTTTTATTGTGGGATGGATTATTCAATTTATTGGGCACTATTATGAAAAGAAAAAACCAGCTTTTGTGGATGATCTTGTTGGACTCGCTATAGGTCCTTTATTTGTCGTAGCAGAATTTATATTTCTTATTGGTTTACGTAAGAAACTGGAAGAGAAAGTATTGGTTCGAGCTAAACAATTACGCTATGACATGGACCATAAACACGTAAATCACTCGAGTACTTCAACTCAAAATCCATGATCTCATTCTTTTAAATAATCTTTGCAAAAAAAAACAGCCTTTCGGCTGTTTTTTAATAACTTAAACGTTGAAACGGAAATGTAAAACATCACCATCTTGAACGACATAAGTTTTACCTTCAAGACGCCATTTTCCAGCTTCTTTAGCGCCAGCTTCGCCGTTGTATTGAACAAAATCGTCATAGGCAATGCATTCTGCACGAATAAAGCCTTTCTCAAAATCAGTGTGAATCACACCAGCAGCTTGAGGAGCGGTCGCACCAATTTTTACAGTCCAAGCACGGACTTCTTGAACGCCTGCAGTGAAATAAGTCTGTAGGCCAAGTAAGCCATAACCTGCACGAATAACCACGTTAAGACCTGGTTCTTCCATGCCCATCGCTTCTAAGAATTCAGCACGCTCATCATCTTCAAGCAAAGAAATTTCAGCTTCGATTTGGTTGCAAAGTGGGACAACAATGGCATTTTCTTCTGCTGCTAATTTTTTAACAGCATCAAGGTGTGGATTGTTTTCAAAACCGTCTTCAGCAACGTTAGCAATATACATTGTTGGTTTAAGGGTTAATAAACCAAAGCCACGAACTAATTTGCGCTCGTCGTCATCAAGATCAGCTGCGCGAGCAGGGCGACCTTCATCAAGTAATGGCTGAATTTTTTCTAGTACAGCTTTTGTTGCAACAGCTTCTTTATCACCACCTTTCGCAGACTTTGCTAAACGTGTAACCGCTTTTGATACTGTTTCTAAATCTGCTAAAGCAAGCTCAGTGTTAATAGTTGCAATGTCATCAAGTGGGTCAATTTTGCCGTTCACGTGAATAACATTTTCGTCTTCAAAACAACGTACTACGTGTGCAATTGCATCAGTTTCACGAATGTTGGCTAAGAATTGGTTCCCTAAACCTTCACCTTTAGAAGCACCAGCAACTAAACCTGCGATGTCTACAAATTCCATTGTGGTTGGAATAACACGTTGAGGTTTAACAATAGCAGTTAATTTATCTAAACGTGGATCTGGAACAGGAACGATGCCGGTGTTTGGTTCAATGGTACAGAATGGGAAGTTTTCTGCAGCAATAGCAGCTTTCGTCAATGCATTGAAAAGTGTAGATTTACCAACGTTCGGCAAGCCGACAATACCGCAATTAAAACCCATGAAAAGACTCACAAAGTGTTATTTAAAAATTGTCGGTGATTTTACATCAAAGCCATGACAAAGTCAGGTCATGGCTTGGATGTTTCTCGAAAAGACAGATGAGACTCAATTGAATAGTGTGAATTAGATTTTACGTTTGTCCAAACTATGTGCCAATTGATCACCCAAAGCTTGAATCAGCATGACCAATACGACTAATACGATGATCACCGCCAACATAATTTGCATATCGAAGCGTTGGTAGCCATATCGGTAGGCGATGTCACCTAAACCACCCGCACCAATAGCACCCGCAATCGCAGAGGAATTGATCATGGTTACAAGCGTGACAGTAAAACCTGCAACAATACCAGGCAGTGCTTCTGGTAAAAGCACATGCCAAATAATTTGTTTGCGATTACAGCCCATGGCTTGTGCAGCTTCTATGAGTCCATGATCAACTTCTCGTAGACTGACTTCCGCAATACGTGCGAAAAAAGGTGTAGCCGCTATAGTTAAAGGTACAACCGCAGCCCATACCCCATAACTGGTCCCTACAATCAGTCGAGTGAAGGGAATGAGTGCCACCATTAAAATTAAGAAGGGAATAGAGCGCGTAATATTTACCACCCAACCCAAGGCATGATTGATTTTTTTTGATGGATAAATCCCATTTTCTGAGGTATTGACGAGGATTACAGCCATAGGCAATCCAATAAGAAGCGCTAAAAATGCAGAAATACCGACCATTAACAAAGTATCAATGGTACCCGTAATTAAAAGATCAATGAGCTGGTTGTGCATAGCCAAGCACCTCGATTTGTGATGTTTTATGGTGGAATTGCTTATGGAGTGAATGCACATCAACATCTAATTGAGGAATACCTACGATGAGTGAGCCAACCAAATGATGTTGAATGGTGTCTACATGGCTTTGATATAAATGCACAGGCAGTGCAATTTTAGAAAGTACATCATTTAAGTTGGGAGGATTTTTCAAATCAGTTGCATAGCTGATTTTCAAAATAGTATGCGTTAAATGTGCAGCTCGCTCTTGATGTAACTGGAATGGCAAATCAAGCTGTTCCAAATTGAGGAGTTCTTGTGTGATTTTTTGCTGGGGATGAGAGAAGACTGACCAAACTTGCCCTGATTCAACGATTTCACCTTGATCAATAACCACCACTTGATCACAAATTTCACGAATCACCTGCATTTCATGTGTAATGAGAACGATGGTGAGTCCTAATTTTTGATTAATTTCTTTCAGTAAAGATAGAACAACAGATGTGCTTTCTGGATCAAGTGCCGATGTTGCCTCATCGCACAATAGTATTTCAGGTTTACTGACCAATGCGCGGGCAATCCCAACTCGTTGTTTTTGCCCACCCGATAATTGTGATGGATAGTGATGATGCTTTTCAGCTAAACCGACTAGATTTAAAACCTCATCCACACGAGTTTGAATCTCAGTAGCAGGCACTTTTGCGATTTTCAATGGAAGCGCGACATTTTCCCAAACTGTTTTGGCAGATAGTAAATTAAAATGTTGAAAAATCATGCCAATACGCTGGCGTAGGGCGATTAACTCATTGTGATTAAGCTGCCCTAGATCATGTTGATGTATATGAATACTACCATCAGAAATAGTTTCTAACCCATTTAAGGTGCGAATCAATGAAGATTTGCCCGCACCACTTTTGCCGATAATGCCGAAAATTTTTCCTTCGGGAATATCCAAATTAATCTTTTTGAGTGCGTGAACTAGTTTTCCTTGTACATCGTAATACTTATTTAAATGACGAATTGTAATATGGGGTACTGCAAATTCAATGTGTGAACCAAAACTCACCATGATCATTCTCCTTATTTCCAGCCTTCAAACCACAAACCTTGTCCAAAGTCTTTGTCTAGAATCTGACGGACTTTTGCAGAGTTTTGGAAGGTTTCAACCACAGTTTTTAATTTGTCATCCTGATCTTGATAATCTCGACGCGTTACAAACAAAATCGCAAATTTTTTATTAATCGGATCTAATAACAGTGCAGACGTAGGATCAGCAACTTTTGCCATTTTCAAATAATGAGGAAAACCCATAATTAAGTCAGCTTCATTGTAAGCATGCGCGGTTTGCGGGCCTTCAACTTCAATAATCTTGAGTTTTTTAGGATTACTGATAATGTCTCGGGTGCTGGTGAGCTCATTATTAATATCTTTGACTTGAATTAAGCCTGCACGAGCCAGCAAATTTAAACCACGTGCCATGTTAACTGGATCATTCGGTACGACTACTTTCGCTTGATCAGGTATTTCCTGTAGGGATTGATATTTTTTTGAATAAAGTCCGACATGACTGCCTGAACCTTTCGCAAAAGGCACAAGGTCATAGCCTGTTTCACGCACTGCATTCGCTAGAAAAACACTTTGTTGAAAGAAATTAGCGTCAATATCACCATTTTGTACAGCGACATTGGGTGCTTGCCAGTCTGAAAACTCAATCAATTCGAGATGGATTCCTTGTGCTTTTACATCCTCAGCGACACTTTGCAGTAATTCAGCATAGGGTGGGCTAATACCGATTTTAATCACTTTATCATTTGAGTTTTGACTGATATAACGATATCCCACTAAGGCCGCCAGTACTGCGACGATGACGACTGCAATTTTGATGAATTTAGATGATTGTGTTGAAGTAGACATGAACGCTCCTTATTTCCAGCCTTTGAACCATAGTTTTTCACCAATATCCTCATTCAATGCTTGTTTAACTTTGTCTGAGCTTTGATAAATTTGGATAAATTTTTTCAGTTGAGCTGCTTTTTCAGGCTGAGTTTGTTCAAAGTCATCGCGAACAACAAATAAGATGGCATAAAGCGTGTTATTAATTTCATCCAAAATTAAGGCATCATTTGGATCAATCGTTTGTGCTAAGCGTAGGTACATTGGATAGCTAAATACGAGGTCTGCATCATCTACGGCACGCGCAGTTTGCGGACCTTCGACTTCAATAAAGTTTAATTTTTTCGGATTGGTTTGAATGTCTTTTAAGTTGGATAAGTGGTTGTTGGAATCCTTAAGTTGTATTAATCCAGCGTGTTGTAAGAGGAGTAGGGCGCGACCCTGATTCACAGGATCATTTGGGAGTACAACTCGAGCGCCATTTTCAATTTCACTAATCGCTTTATATTTTTTTGAATATAAACCGACATGTGTGCCTGAGCCGATGCCCAAGGGTTTGAGCTTAAAGTTGGTTTCTTTTAACGCATTATTCAAGAAAGGTTGATGCTGAAAATAATTTGCATCAATATCCCCGTGATTTAGGGTGATGTTGGGTGTATTCCAATCTGAAAATTCTACCAAACGTACATGAATGCCTTGAGCCTTTGCTTCTTCAATTGCGGCTTGAAGTGGTTTTGCAAAAGGTGGGCTAATACCAATGACAATTTCTTGTTGATCATTTTTTTTCAAAAAGGACCATGCAAACGCTGCAATCACAATAATGCCGATTGCAACGCCGATCCATTTAAGTCGAGAAGACTGAGCTTGTGCCATAGAAAGACCCCTAAATATTAAAAACTTAAGCTGAATGTTGGTGTATAGGATTTAAATTTGATTGTTGTATATCTTGTTTTGAGCTTGGACATCGGAAATGATGTGCAGGATGTGAATGTGGTAAATGATCTCCCGCATTGAATAGCTTGTGCCTTAAGCTACCCTCAGCATAGGCGATCTTATAGCGACCACGTTGTTGCAGTTCAGGAATGACATAACGAATAAAATCTTGATGTGACTCTGGAGCGACTGTACGGGCAAGGTTAAAACCATCTAATCCAGAAATATCAATGAATTCGATTAGCTGTTGAGCAACTGTTGCTCCACTGCCAACAAATAAGGGATAACGTCCACCGAGTACATGCTGAGCTTTTAAATCTGCCAAAGTGACTTTGTTTTCCTTAAAGCGCTCATTTACAGAAACGATGCTATTGGTTTTTTTATATAGAATAGCATCCTCATCTTTTAGATGACCTAAGTCTGTTCCGATTGAGCTTGAGAAATGCGCAATGCCAGCTTCAGGACTTGCATATCGAATATATTCCTGTAGTTTTTCTTGCGCTTGTTGATCTGTTTCAGCAGTGACGACAGTGATGCCTGCAAATAATTTAATTGCTGTACCATCACGACCGTGTGAATGGGCTAATTGGCGAATCTTTTGTGTTTGAGACGCAATTTTTTCAGCGGTATCTCCACCAATAAACATGGCTTCTGCATGCCGAGTGGCAAACTGTAGTCCTTTAGGTGATGCTCCCGCTTGATATAGCACAGGTGTACGTTGCACTGAAGGCGAGACTTGGAAGACGCCGTGACTGTTATAGAACTCTCCTTGATGGTGGATCGCATGTACTTTACTCGGATCGGTAAAAATGCGATTGAGCTTATCTTGGATGACAGCATCATTTTCCCAAGAGCCTTCCCAAAATTTGTAGCAGAGTTCTAAAAATTCTTCGGCTTGTTCATAACGTAAGTCGTGATCTTTCAGCCCTTGCTGACCGACTAATCGTGCTGCGCTATCCAAATAGCCTGTGACGATATTCCATCCCAAACGTCCTTGGGTCAGATGATCCAGACTCGCGAAGCGACGAGCAAATTGATAAGGAGATTCATAACTTAAGTTCACTGTGATACCGAAACCCAAATGCTGTGTGACGGCTGCCATTGCAGACACCAGTGTGCTTGGATCATGGCTCGGCAGTTGAATCGATTCTTTTAAGGTTAGATCAATGCTATTTTGATAGACATCGTAAACGCCAGTAATATCGGCAATGAATAATCCATCGAAAAGACCTTTCTCTAAAGTTTGAGCGAGTTCTGTCCAATAACTTAATTGATTAAAACGGTAGGATTGATCACGTGGATGTGTCCAAAGCCCATGATTAATATGACCCACACAATTCATATCAAATGCATTGAGCAGGATCTGTTTTTGAGGACTCGATTGAATTTGTGTCATTACAGCGTACCTCGTCTTGGGGGGAATACGCCGTTTAAAACATAATTGGCAATAAAAAAATATTTCCAACGCGCTGGATCATGCAAGGTATGAACGCGTGCATTTCTCCAGTATCGATCAAGATTATCTTGTCGTTGACTTCCACGGCTACCAGCCAGTTCAATCAGTTTTGACGAGACTTTTAGTGCAGTTTCGGTACTGTGTGCACGTGCTTTAGCCACTTGAATAGAAGCATGTGCAACTGAACGTTCTGAAAGGGCGACTTTGGCGTCTTGAACCGCTTGCGCTGCTTGTTTAAGTAGTAACTCAGTCGCCTTGACGTCTGTTGCAATTCGACCAATTTCGTACAGTGTCAAAGGGTCTTGAGTGGCATATTCAACTTTTGCATCTATCCAAGGGCGTGCTTGACGAACGCGTATTAATGTTTCTTCAAAAGCAGCTCGAGCAATGCCTGTTTCAATTGAGGCATGAATAATTTGTGCAAATGGACCTGAAATGGTGGCAGTTGAATAAGCCAAATCAAAAGGGACTATATCCTCTGGGTCAATCTGTACATTTTCAAATTTAACCGTCCCACTGCCTGTGGTTCGTTGTCCAAATCCACTCCAATCATCTATTAGGCTTAAGCCCTTGCTATGACGTGGAACAAAGACTAGAAACTGGCGCTCTTGTTCATCACTAGCAAGGGTTGGAGTACGGTGAGCGAATAGACTGCCAGTGCAATAAAATTTTTCACCATTGAGGACATATCCATTTTCAACTTGTCTTAAAGAGGTATGGCGTTGTGCTGCATTCTTAGTTTTAAACTCAGCCAAGGCATTTCCAAAGCGAGCACCTTGTAAAACTTCAGTAAATAAACGTCTTTTTTGAGCATCAGACCCAGTATTCCTCAAAATTTCAAGTGCATAGAAATGATTTTGTGGAATTTGTCCGATAGAGCCATCCACACCACTCATTAATGCGATGATTTTTGTCAGTGTATGAATAGAAACATCGGCACCGCCATATTGTTGAGGTACTGTAATGGCCCATAAGCCAGATTGACTGTAAGCTTCGATTTCTTCATGAGGAAGTTCACGATTTAAATCTCGCTCAGATGCACGGTGTTTAAACTTTTCTGCGAGTTCTTGTGCGACTTTTAATGCTTCTTCATCAGAGCGAATAATATGCGCTGGTCTATAGCTGCCTGATTCTTGGATCTCTAAAGCTTGTAAAGATGACATGATGACTCCTTAAATCCAGGCATGACGTGCAGGAAAAGTATGGTTTAAGTAATACGAACCCAGCGCGTGAATTTTCCAGCGAATGGGATCATGAAGGG
The DNA here is from genome assembly GCF_056779765.1 of Acinetobacter sp. 24-47-62. Lineage (NCBI taxonomy): Bacteria > Pseudomonadati > Pseudomonadota > Gammaproteobacteria > Moraxellales > Moraxellaceae > Acinetobacter > Acinetobacter sp. 24-47-62. The sequence continues at coordinate 17,009 of NZ_JBWYIN010000021.1, read as the reverse complement.
TATGTACACGTGCATTTCGCCAGTGTTGATCAAAATTATGAACATTGAGGCTGGCGCGACTTCCTCCGAGCTCAATCAACTTTTCTGAGATATGCAGTGCAGCATCATTGGCATAGACTTTAGCTTCAGCAACTTTGATCGAAGCTTCAGCAATCTGTTCATCAGAGAGTTGTTCAAGCACACTGAGTGAATCTAAATAATCAGCTGCTTCATCGAGCAAAAGAATGGCGGCATCTAACAAAACATTAGCTTTGCCAACTTCTTGTAAGGTGAAATACTCATCACTGGCACGTTCAACTTGTGCATCCACAATTGGGCGTGCTTTACGGATCGCAAACAACATGTCCTCAAACGCTGCTTCAGCAATACCGACATCGATAGCCACTTGCATCAGCTGTGAAAACGCGCCTCTAAAATTAGGGACGTCCAATAATTTTCTTTCATCAAAAATCAGTAATGGATCAACTTCAACATGGTCTAAAATCACTGTGCCACTTGAAGTGGTACGTTGACCAAATCCATCCCAGTCATTGATGACTTCGATACCAGTGGATTCACGGTTCACTAAAATTAAAACCACGTGACCTTCAGGGTGTATGGCTTTGATGGCTAACCAATGTGCAAATGAACTGCCTGTAGAATAGAATTTTTTCCCTGTAACTCGATATTTCCCATCCTCCAAAACAAGGTGTGTGTCTAAAGTCTTGGTATCTTTGGTATGTCGTTCTGGCCCCCCATTGGCAAGACGCTTACCTTTTAAAATTTCGTTGAAAATAAATTGCTTTTGTTCATCGCTTCCCATGATGTTGATCATATTGAGCAATGCAATTTGATTTTGTGGAATTTGCCCTAAACTTGAATCCGCTTTATTTAGAATACGAAATACTTGGGCAAGGGTACGATGAGATACTTCAGCACCACCATATACGTGGGGGATGCGTAAGCCTCCTAAACCTTTTTGGCTGAATAATTCAATTTCTGCAAATGGTAAAGCTCGTTGTTGGTCACGCTGATTGCGACCTTCGAGCGCATAATCAGCAACATGATAGGCTGCATGAATGGCATCTTGATCATTTTCAATAACATGAACATTTTCAGTAATTAAACGAGACATAGATCAATTCCTCTTTGAGGAGATATACGCTACGCCCATAGAATATTTTTTTTAAATGCTGGTTTTCGTTGAACTATTCAAAAAAAATGCTTAAGACAAATATAGATATCGATTGAAAAATATTAGAAAACTTAAAATTTTGATTAATAATGAATTTTAATAAATTTCAGTGCTCTAAACACGTTGAATTCATTTAGACTTTGCAATAAAAAAGATAAAGATTTGCTAAACATTTATAATTTAACGGATTCATATTTCCAAAAATAACAATTTAAGTTGCAATTGATGCATTATCACATTGTGTTTTGGCATAGGGTTGCATAAAGTAAGCAAAACAATAAATCCTATGATTGATCAAGACTTCGGAGATTTTATGCGCATCCTTTACCAGTTTCCTTTATCTCACTTTTGTGAAAAAGCTCGCTGGTTACTTGATCATAAGGAATTGGATTATGTTGCTCAAAATATGATTCCGGGCGTACATCGTGCATTCGCAAAATTAAAAACAGGTCAAAACTCTCTGCCGATATTACGTGATAAAGAAAAGTGGATTGCAGATTCAACCCAAATTGCCCTGTATTTGGATGATGTCTATCCAGAGCATTCATTGCTCAGATCAGATTTAAAGTTAAGAAAAAAAGCAATTGAAATTAATGACCTGAGTAATCAATTGGGCGTATCAGTGAGGCGCTGGGGGCTTGCTCAAGCTTTATCTGAAAGTGATGAGCCGCTAGAAATCATGATTGGTGAAAAAGGATATCTGAGAAAATTTCAAAAGATCAGTAAGCCACTTATTAAAACTTTAGTTTCAACCAGCTACCAACTTGATGATGAACAAGTTGCGCTTGCTAAAGAAAATATGCATGAAATTATTTTGCAGTTAAACGATCAATTGATTCAGAATCAAGCTCGATATATGGTGGGAGATCGTTTGGGTTTGGCAGATATCGCCGTTTGTTCAATGCTTGCTCCACTACTTGAGATCTCTGGTACACCTTGGGAAAGAGAATATCATCAGCCAGTTTCATCTGAATTTGAGGACTATCAAAATCAATTGCTTGATTTGCCGATAGGACAATATGTTAAACGTATTTATGCCAATGAACGAAATGCGCGGGTAGATTGGCGCGGGATATAACAGAGCATATTTTCTGTTATATTGTCTGATTGGTTAATTTATTTTCATTTGAATCGATATTTTTGAAAAAATAACGCATAATCATTTTATGCCATGAAAATATTGAGAAGAAGATGGAATTAGATCGTTACGATAAACAAATTTTAGAAATTCTTACGCATGAAGATTTGAATCTGAACGAGCTTTCGGAGCGTATTAACCTGTCTGTAAGTTCAGTGCACCGTCGTATTAAACATCTCATCGAAACCAATATCATGACAAATTTAAAGCGTGATATTAATTATCAAAAATTGGGGTTTAATTTACATGTGTTGTTACAAGTATCATTGAGTAAGCATGACTCAGATACTTTTGCAAAATTTTTAGATGAACTTAAAAGTATTCCTGAAGTGATCAATGCTTTTTTAGTCACAGGGCAATCTGCTGATTTTATTATAGAAGTTGTTGCTCGTGATATGGAAAATTATAGCCAGATTTTGTTACAGCGCATTGGTAAAATTGATCATGTTGTGGCATTGCATTCAAGCTTTGTCATTAAAGAATATGATGTATTTAACTGTCATGGTTTATTGAGTAAAGCATAATTCAAGCAATTACAAAATAAAGACGACTATCAGTTATAAAAAAACGCACCTGAAGGTGCGTTTTTCTAATTCTGAATATAGATTAAGCATCCAATTGTGCTAAAACTTCTTCAGAGAATTCAACGTTGGTATATACGTTTTGAACATCATCTAAATCTTCAAGCATATCAATCATTTTCATGATTTTTTTCGCTTGATCGATATCTGTGATTTCTGCTTTAGTTGAAGGGTTCATCACCACTTCTGCATTGTCAGATTTTAAACCAGCAGCCGCTAAAGCATCTTGCACTGTACCAAAAGACTCTGGTGTAGTGATCACAAGAATTTCATCTTCTGTCACTTCAATGTCTTCTGCACCAGCTTCCAACGCAACGTCCATAATTTGGTCTTCTAAAGAAACATCTTCAAAAGTAATTTCGCCACGTTTTGTGAAAAGGAAAGCAACTGAGCCGTTAGTACCTAAGTTACCATCTGTTTTAGAGAAGCAGTGACGAACATCTGGTACGGTACGGTTTAAGTTATCAGTCATTGTCTCAACAATAACAGCTACACCACCAACACCATAACCTTCGTATGTGACTTCCTTTAAATCATCATTGTCTTCACCACCAGCACCACGCTGAATGGCACGGTTGATGACATCACGAGTCATGTTAACGGACAATGCTTTTTCAACAACTGCACGAAGACGTGGGTTGCTTGCTGCATCTGGACCACCGAGTTTTGCAGCTGTAACAATTTCACGAATATATTTTGTGAAAACTTTACCACGACTAGCATCTTGTTTAGCTTTACGATGCTTAATATTGGCCCACTTGGAATGACCCGCCATGCGAAATATGCTCCTTGTAGATTGGCCTTATGCCTAATCAAATCTGCGAAATTCTACCATAAGGGCTTTTTTTTAATAAAGACCCTTATTTTAGCAATTGATCAAGATCAGGCTTTATTCTTAGGTTCAGGAATAATAATGTCTAAACCTGTATGTTCCTTATAAAGTTCCTGAATCAATTTCAAATCATGATCCAACTCTGATGGCATGATTTTGCCAAAAATTCCGCCTTGTTTGGTTTTTTGGTTCACAAACAAGAAAACGATAGGGACGTTTGCCGCTTTTGCGATATGCCAAAAACCAGTGCGGATCGGTTTACGTTGTTCACCATTTTTAGCACGAGTCGCTTCAGGAGCAATCACGAGATTAAATTTGTCATTAGAGTTGAAGAGTTCAACCATTTGCGCCACGATATCTTTATTTGAGTGACGGTCAACTGGAATACCGCCAACCCCTTCTAGAATTGGCTTAAAAGGTCCTTTGAATAGTTCTTTTTTAATTAGTGTGTGAATCGGGATATCATGGATTTGAAACAGTGCGATTGAGAGTACAGCATCCATCATCGTGGTATGTTCAAAACCGATAATGACTTGTTTATCACCAAGCACATTCGGTTCAACATGATATTTGACACCAGCAAGTTTAAATGCCATTTCGGCAATGTGTTTTTTCATGATTCACAGAGATATTTGAATTTTATATGGCAGAGTTTCTTACTTCAATTTAAAAAATTCAATCCCTTTAGTAATAAATTATAGAAAAATTGACTACTAAATTTAGATTTTATTTGCAAACTTTACATCCTCGACGCTTACCGAAAATTCATAATTTTTCACATATTTGTGACTGAAATTCTATAGATGATCAAGATCGTACGTGATTTGCAAACTATGATGAATAAATTTTGGTCAAGCTGAAGATAAAAAAATGAAAAACCTTGTTTTTGAATTTGATATTGGCTAGTATTCTGATTCGAAAATACTTGAGAAATCAGTATTTATAGGGCCTATAGCTCAGTTGGTTAGAGCAGCGGACTCATAATCCGTTGGTCGACAGTTCAAGTCTGTCTGGGCCCACCAAATTTTATACTTATATAGCTTTATATAAGATCCGAACCCTTAATTCTAAAAGAGTTAAGGGTTTTTTATTGCTCTGTTTAACGTCATATAATTTTATATTGGAACACGCTCTGTGTATCCTTGTTTGTATCCTAAATTTAAAATATAACTCAGAGATACAAGATAAAAAATATTATGATGTGGGTGATTGAGGGAACTGGAAATAAACCTCCGAAGTTATTTCGCTTAGTCGATTGTTTTATCGTTGAAAAAGTGGATGATGTGATCCCAGTACAATATAAAGGTATGAAAAAAAGAGTAGTTTCAAGAAAGAGTTTAATGTTGCCAAAACTACCGATTAGTATTGAAGATTTAAGTGACAAAAAGCTCTTAGAGCCTTTAATACAGTACTTGAACACGTCACCTAGTATGACAGGTGCTACGAATAAATTACCTGCACTAGAAGCTTTGTTGAACTTAGCTAAAGAACAACTATAGAAATTAAAACAGATTTGGGCTTCTGCATAGTCACCCTAAATAAAACCACAGCCCATCAATTTGAGTGTCATGGTCAATTTGTACATCGATAAATTGGCTATGTTTCATATTTTGTGTATCACGTTCGTGATGTAAAAAAAATGCACCTTGTAAAGCATCGCAGTGAAAACAGCCATTAGATACATAGGCTTCACCACGGGTTTTACTAAAACGTTTTTTTAGCAAGCCATACTGATATGAATTGATTAGACTGGGGTGATTTAGAATCTCACAATGAGAATGTGAAAGTCTTTCGATATTTAAGCTGTGTATTTTAGTATATCCTTTGGCATGTGGAATAAAGTAATTAATCTCCACAATGGTGTTGGTTTGCTTTTTACATTTCCAACACTGATTGCTGTTCATTGAGACCTGTATAGATCGCTTGGCATTGGGTTTTAAGGAATACTGAACGGAACCAGTCATCAGTGCTTTGAAAAAATCTATAAATTCAATTTCCACTAAATCGGAGTCGTCCCAATTGTGGAATACACCACTAGCCATCAATTGATAATTTTCTTTGTTCAGCCAAATTGAAAAAACAGGTAAGTCATAGCTTTGATAATCTAAGACATCCCATTTATTTTTTTGAGTGGTTCGCATAAACCAGACGGCTCGAATCCCTGATTGTTTGTATTTTTCCTGACGGCGCTTGGTTTCTTCAATGCTTTGAAGTGACCATTGAATTTCAATTACAATTTTGGCGTTATTCTTCTGGGCATAAATATCAGCAATCCAAGTTTCACCAGAAGGTGTTTGACCACGAAACTCAGGCGTTACTGTCCATCCATTCTCATGTAAGTATTTTAAGATGAGATATTTACAGAACTGATGTTCACGACTTTCACCAGAGCTAAAACCACAACTGCTTGAGGGATGATGTGCAAAATATTGTGTGCCTAATTTACTCTTTTTAGGAATGGCACGAGTCTGACAGCAAGGCATATACATGCTGAGATTTTTATATTTATCTTTGAGTCTAACCCACTGCTCATCATTGAGCATAAAACTATAAATTTCTTTATTTTCTATAATGCTTAAAAAACCCATAAGTACTACGAATTAATAGTCTTTTGTACAGTCTATCTCTAGCAAATTGCGTTGTAAATCAGGCACAATCAACAGTATAAATTTCAAGTTTTTATACTTTCGGGCAAGTGGTTTTTTATTCAATGATAAATAATAATTTTTCACAAGTTGCAGCATTCATCTGGTCAGTCGCTGATTTACTGCGTGGTGATTTTAAACAATCTCAATATGGACGTGTGATATTACCATTTACCTTATTGCGCCGTTTGGAGTGTGTACTAGAGGCAAGCAAGGCAGATGTATTGGCAGCCCATGAAAAAGTAAAACAAATGCCACTGCCTGAGGAAGCCAAAGAAAAGATGCTCCTTAAAGCTACCAATGGTTTAGCTTTTTTTAATACCTCAGAACTTGATTTAGCGAGCCTTGGGCAAAAGGATATTCGTGCCAACCTGATTAACTATATTCAGCACTTTTCTAAAGACGCACGTGAGATTTTTGAGCATTTTAAGTTTGATGAATTTGTGGGTTTATTGGACGATGCCAACTTACTGTATAAAGTGGTACAGAAGTTTGCCGCAACGGACTTAAGTTATAGTGCCGTATCTAACCATGAAATGGGCTTGGTGTTTGAAGAGTTAATTCGCCGTTTTGCGGAAAGCTCGAATGAAACCGCAGGGGAACACTTTACCCCTCGTGACATCGTGCGCCTCACCACAGGCATTGTATTTGGTAAAGATGATGATGCCTTAAATAAAGATGGCATTATCCGCACGGTATATGACCCAACAGCAGGGACAGGTGGTTTTTTATCTTCAGGTACAGAATATGTGCGTGAGCATAATCCTGAGGCAGTGATTAAAGTTTATGGTCAGGAGTTAAACCCTGAATCCTATGCCATTTGTAAAGCCGATATGCTGATTAAAGGTCAGGATGTTAAAAACATTAAACTCGGTAATACGTTATCCAATGACCAACTTGCTTATGACAAGTTTGACTACATGCTGTCAAACCCGCCATTTGGTGTGGATTGGAAGAAGATTGAAGACGAGATTAAATCGGAGCATGAGCAAAAAGGCTTTGAAGGGCGATTTGGTGCAGGCTTGCCACGAGTATCAGACGGTTCGTTACTGTTTTTAATGCACCTCATTAGTAAAATGCGTCAGCCAGATGCAGAGCATGAACAAGGTAGCCGTATTGGGATTATCCTCAATGGTTCGCCACTCTTTACAGGCAGTGCAGGCAGTGGCGAGAGTGAAATCCGCCGTTATATTTTAGAAGCTGATTTGTTAGACGCGATTATCGCCCTACCAACCGATATGTTCTATAACACAGGCATTGCCACCTACGTTTGGGTACTGAGTAATAAAAAAGATGCTGAACGTAAAGGCAAAGTACAACTGATTGATGGCACCAATTTAAGCTCGAAGATGCGTAAGTCTTTAGGCTCCAAGCGTAATTATTTAACCGATGAAGAAATCCGTATCATCACGCAAAACTACGGTGCATTTGAAGCGGTTGAAAATTCTCAACCCCCTATGATCCCCCTTGAAAAGGGGGATGGTGAACAGATTAAGCCATTCTCAAGCAAGATTTTTAACAGCTATGAGTTTGGCTACCGCCGTGTGACCATTGAGCGTCCGTTACGTTTATCGGCTCAGGTAAGTGATGAGCGTATTGCCACTTTATGTTTTGCACCAAAGCCGTTTCATGCCGTAATGCAAAAGCTATATGAGGATTATGGCAATACTTGGACAGAAGTAACTTATGGTCAATTGGCGGAATATGAAGCTGAGATTCGTGCGCTGATAAAAGCTGAATTTAGCGAGCTGAAAGAAAAAGACATTAAAACCATCCTTGAACCAAAACTGTGGTTAGAGCAACGCACCTTATTGACCAAAGCCCAAGCCCTACAAGCCAAGATTGGCACGGCGCAGTTTGATGACTTTAATACCTTTGATGAAGTCCTTAAACAAGCCTTAAAAGATGCCAACATCAAGCTTGAAACCAAAGAGAAGAAGCAATTTATTGATGCCATTACATGGAAAAATGCCGATGCTGCGCCTGTCATCAATAAAGTAGTGAAAGGTGCTGAAAATCCGTTGTATGGTCAGTTTAGCTATAAAGGCAAAGTGGTTGAGTTTGTACAAGATGGTGATTTACGTGATGCGGAAAACATTGCTTTAAATCCAAATGTCAGCACCACCGATTTAATTGAGTCTTACTTTAAGCGTGAAGTACAGCCGCACGTGCCAGATGCGTGGATCAATGCGGATAAGCGTGATGCACAAGATGGCGAAATTGGTATTGTCGGTTATGAGATTCCGTTTAACCGTCATTTTTATGTGTATCAGCCGCCACGTGATTTAGCAGAGATTGATGCGGATTTGGATGCGGTGAGCCGTGAAATTATGGCACTGCTTCAAGAGGTGCATTCTTAATGGCAAAGTATCAGAAATATGCTGAGTATAAAGATTCAGGTGTTGAATGGTTAGGGGAGATTCCTAGTCACTGGGATTCAAAGCCTTTGAAATATTTATGCACGTACAATGATGAGGTTTTACCTGAAACAACATCTAAAGATGCTGAAATTCAATATATTGATATTGGTAGTGTTTCAGCAGTTGATGGTATTTCTAAAATTGAAACAATGAGTTTTAAGGATTCACCATCACGAGCTAGACGTATCGTTAGAGATGGTGATGTAATTGTTTCAACAGTCCGAACCTATTTAGAAGCAATAGCACCGATTGATAATCCACCTGAGAATCTAATCGTATCAACAGGGTTTGCGGTTATTCGTCCTAATCAATATTTGTATAAAAGTTTCGCATCATATTGTTTGAGGGCAAAAGGTTTTATTAAAGAAGTTGTGGCTCGTTCGGTAGGTGTGAGTTATCCAGCTATTAATTCATCTGAATTGGTGAATATTACTATCCCAAGTATTGAATATGCAGAACAAGTGAAAATCGCCAATTTCCTCGACCATGAAACCGCAAAAATTGATACCTTAATTGCCAAACAAGAAAAGCTGATTGAACTACTGAAAGAAAAGCGTCAAGCGGTGATTAGTCATGCGGTGACCAAAGGCTTAAATCCTGATGTTACGATGAAAGATTCAGGTGTGGAATGGTTAGGGCAAGTACCTGAGCATTGGATATCATCACGACTGAAATACTATACAAACCAAATTGTTGATGGTGCTCATTTTACTCCTACATACTCTGAATCAGGTGTTCCTTTTTTAAGGGTTACAGATATTCATAATTCAAAAATTGATATGGATAATATTAAGTATATTCCTGAACATGAGCATCTTGATTTGATTCAAAGGTGTAAGCCTGAAAAAGGTGACTTACTCCTTTCAAAAAATGGGACGATTGGTATACCTAAACTAGTTGATTGGGATTGGGAGTTTAGTATTTTCGTTAGCTTATGCTTAATTAAGTTTAAGAAAAATCTTAAAGCTGAATTTGCTGAGTATTTTTTCAGGAGCTATGAAATTCAAGAGCAAATTTTTGGTTTAATTAAGAAAAGTACTGTTATTAATCTACATTTGGATAAGATTGAAAACTTTTGGTTTTCTATTCCTCCACTTGATGAACAAATACAGATTGTTGAATATTTAGATAATAAAATTAATGAATTAAATAATTTGATTAGTAAAGCCGAATCAGCCATTCAACTGATGCAAGAACGCCGTACAGCCCTTATTTCTGCTGCGGTTACAGGCAAAATCAATGTAACAAATTGGCAAAAAACACAAGAGGCTCACACGGTATGAATAACCTGAGCGTGTATTGCTTTGCTGACGAAATGCACACAACATATACAAAAGGCGATTGCAATATGTCGCAATATATCGCAATATATGCTCAACAACACCCGACAAGGCTAGGCAAGAAATTGCTCCTCAAATTGTCGGGTTACTTGTTTCTAAAGCCCTTAAAAATATAAAAATAGGGGCAGATCACATATGAAAACCTTTAATAAACCACCTAAAACCTTTACGGAACAGGTTGAACTGCTTAAATCTCGTGGTATGCAATTTGTCAATGAGCAAGAAGCACAATTCTATTTAGGGCAAATCAATTACTATCGCTTAGGTGCATATTGGCTACCTTTTGAACAAACCCACTCACCACATTGCTTTAAACCAGATACCACCTTTGAAAAGGTCTTGGAACTTTATATTTTTGATCGTGAGCTTCGATTACTCATATTAGATGCCATAGAACGGCTAGAAGTCGCAATTCGGACACGCTTTGCCTACGAAATTGCACATCAGCATGACCCACATGCATTTTTAAATCCGCAATATTTTAAAAATGAATATAAATGGGAAAGACTGATTGAAAATTTACGTGGAGAAATTGACCGTGCGGATGAAGTTTTTATAGATCACTATAAACGTACCTATGATGAACCTAACATGCCACCTATTTGGGCTGTCTGTGAAGTGATGAGCTTTGGACAATTATCCAAATGGTATCAATTGCTTGCCCCAAGGCATACCCGTAAAGCCATTTCCAACCATTTTGATTGTGCTGAAATGCAATTTGAAGGTTTATTGCATCACTTCGTTTATTTAAGAAATACCTGTGCCCATCATTCACGTTTATGGAACCGTAAATTTACTAAAACCATTGCTAAACCACGTAATAAACCGTTTGGCTTGGCGCAGCAATGCAATTTTGACTCAAGCGTTTCGGCAGATCGAAAAATCTATAATAGCTTGGTATTCTTACTCTACTTTATGGACAAGATTGCACCACAACATACGTGGCGTAAAAGATTAATAGACTTACTCACAGCACACGAAAATATTTCAAAAACAGCAATGGGTTTTCCGCAAGATTGGCAAAGCTATCCGATTTGGCAGAGATAAGAGCATAGATTTTTATTTTTAAATTTGGGGATTCAAGGACGAAATGAGCAGCGACCTAACCAAAGAAACACAGTTCCAACAAGACATCATTGCCCAAATGCAAGCAAACGGCTGGCTTGTCGGTACAGGTGCAGGCTACAACCGTGAAAAAGCCTTATATACCCAAGACCTACTCGACTTTGTACAAAAGACCCAAGACAAGGAATGGCAAAAATTTAAAGGCATTTTCCCAAATGACACCGAACGCCATTTTCTAGATACAGTCGAAGCACAACTGAAAAAAGCCGATATCAATGCTACCGATGTGCAATCTCGTCGCTATGGCACATTGGGCGTGTTGCGTCATGGTATTCGGACACGAGGTTGCCGTTTTTCATTTTGCCAGTTTAAACCTGAACATGGCTTAAACCCTGAGTTGAATGAACGCTACAAACAAAACATTTGCCGTGTGGTGCCTGAATTGGTGTATAGCCCATATGCCAACAAAGCAGAACTAGAGGCAACCGGTAAACAGGCGAAAAAATGGCGCATTGACCTTGTGCTATTTATCAATGGCTTTCCTGTGGTGACGATGGAACTCAAGTCAGAGTTTAAACAAGCGGTGCACAATGCAATGCAACAGTACCGCAAAACACGCTTGCCGAAAGACCCTGAAACCAATAAGCCTGAACCGTTGTTGATGTTTAAACGTGGTGCATTGGTGCATTTTGCTGTGAGTCAGTATGACGTGTATATGACCACGCATTTAAATGGCGATAGCACCTACTTTTTGCCATTTAACAAAGGTACCAAAGATCAAGGCGCAGGCAATGACGTGCCAGAAAATCCACATGAATATGCCACTGGCTATTTATGGAATGAAGTCTTAACGCCGGATCGCTTGCTGAATATCATTGGCAGCTTTATTCATCTGCAAATTGAAGAAAAAGAAGATTGGGAAGGCAAAAAGTATAAAAAAGAAAGCCTGATTTTCCCACGTTATCATCAATGGAAAGTCGTAACCCAATTGGTGGAGGACTCTCTAAAAGAAGGCACAGGACAAAAATACCTGATTCAGCACAGCGCAGGTTCAGGCAAATCGAACTCGATTGCATGGACAGCCCATCAACTGTCTAGCCTATACGATGCCAACAATAAAAAACTGTTTGACTCTGTGATTGTGGTGACAGACCGCACGATTTTAGATGCACAGCTGCAAGATACGATTTATCAGTTTGAACATGCCGATGGTGTGGTCGGACGCATTAACAACAAAGAAGGGGATGGCTCTAAATCCGAGAAACTCGCCAAAGCATTGGAAATGGCACAGCCGATTATTATTGTGACCATTCAAACCTTTCCATTTGTACTGCGTGCGATTGAAAACAGTACCAGTTTAAAAGAACGTAAATACGCTGTGATTGCCGATGAAGCACATTCATCACAAAGCGGTTCGACGGCACGTCAATTGAAAGAAACGTTAATGCTGGAAGAACGTGCGGAAGAGGACAGCCTATCGACAGAAGATATGCTGGATGCTGTGATGGCATCACGTAAGGGCAGCGATAATTTAAGTTTCTATGCCTTTACCGCAACACCGAAGGATAAAACCTTACAGCTGTTTGGTCGTGTGCCTGATCCAAGCATACCACCATCAAAAAACAATTTACCACAGGCGTATCATGTCTATTCAATGCGCCAAGCGATTGAAGAAGGCTTTATTTTGGATGTCTTAAAAAACTACACCAACTATAAAGTGATCTATCAGCTGAGGCAGAAAATTGAAGAAAAAGACGATACGGTAGATGCCAAAAAAGCCAAGATTAAGCTCAATCAATGGGTACGCTTGCATGATTACAATATCTCACAAAAAGTAGCGGTCATCATTGAGCATTTTAAAAAGAATGTGATGGGTTTGCTGAATAATCAAGCCAAAGCCATGGTGGTCACAAGCTCTCGTAAAGAAGCGGTACGCTATAAACAAGCCTTTGATAAATACATCACGGAGCAGAAATACCAAAACATTCAAGCAATGGTGGCATTCTCAGGTGAAGTTGAATTTAACGAAAATGATTCAGATAGTAGCCATTTATTGGGTCAAAAGTTTACTGAAAGCAATATGAACCCGAACCTCAAAGGTCGGGAGATGCGTAAGGCATTTGATAGCGATGACTTTCAAGTGATGATTGTGGCGAATAAGTTCCAAACAGGCTTTGACCAACCGAAACTGTGTGCCATGTACGTGGATAAGAAATTGGGTGGGGTGGAGTGCGTACAAACACTTTCTCGCTTAAACCGAACTTATCCAACCAAAGCGCAAACAGGTACGTTTGTGTTGGACTTCTTTAATGAGCCACAAGATATTTTGGATGCCTTCCAACCGTATTACCAAACTGCAGAATTGGCAGATGTGTCGAATCCTGACCAAGTCTATGACCTGTTTGAAAAGCTCAAATCAGCAGGGATTTTCCTTTGGACGGAGGTAGAGCAATTTAGTGAAGCCTTCTATGCCAAAAATAAATCCCCTGCGGCGGTGGCAAATATTTGTAAGCCTGCCTTACAACGCTGGGAGCAACGCTATAAACAAGCGGTGAATGATTATGATGTTACCAAGAATCGTTTAGAGATCACCAAGCGCACAGGTGAGCCTGTTTTAATTGCCAATGCAGAAAATGAATTTCGTGATGCGAAAAAAGCCCGTGATGCCTTAGAAATTTTTAAAAAGGACTTGGGTAGCTTTAGCCGATTCTATGAGTTTATGTCGCAGATCGTGGACTATAACGATAAAGACCTAGAAAAGCTCAGTCTATACGTACGTGCGTTACGTCCAATGCTCCGTGAACAAATTGCCGATGAAGATGTAATTGACCTGAGTAATGTGGAAATGACCCATTACCGTTTGTCTAAGCTCCGTCAGCAAGATATTCAGCTACAAGCGGATAGCACTGAGCATAAGTTAGAACCTGCGAATGATGTAGGTACGGCGAAAGCGAAGGATAAGAAAGAGGATTTCTTGTCGCACATTTTACGACGTGTGAATGAGTTATTTGTAACGGATAACTTAACCGATCAAGACATGATTAATTATGCCTATACCGTTGCCGATAAGATGGCGGAAAACACACGTATGATGAAGCAGATTCAAAATAACCCACGTGAGCAAGCGATGCTTGGCGAGTTTGACACGGCGCTTGATGATGCTGTGTTAGACAGTAATGCCGCGCATATGGAGCAAATGACACAGCTGATGAGTGATCCTGCTAAAATGAAGCAGTTTGCGCATATTATTTATGATGTGTTAGTCAATAGAGATCATTAATAGTAAGCTCAAAGTTAAATTTTAAATGGTCATTTTTGCAGACTTATCAATTCTGAAATAATTTAGGGGGTGTTATGGCATATTTCTTGGGGGTTTTATATTTAGCGGCATATATAGTGATTTACTTGTCATTATTATTGCTACCTTATTATGTTGCTTATTCTATTATTGAACCTCATAGCTTTTTGGGAGTAGTGGGTGTATTTATTCTAGGTTCTGTCATTGTACCTTTAACTTTAGGGTTGGCATTTTTAGTATTTGGAAGTTTTTTTGTTGCTTTTGATAAATTTAAAGAAAAAATAGCTCAAAAACCTCAATCGCAACCTTTGTCTCCATACCGTAATGAAAGCTTATCTAGTAATGACAGTTCACCGTTAGATGAAACGATTAATCCAAAAAAAGAAAACTCAAAGAATGTTTTTCTTTTTTCAATGCTGGGTTTGGGGGCACTAGGCGTAATACTAATTTTTGTTCTTAATGAGGCTAAAAATACAGAAGGGACTCCTTATTATGAAACAATGCCTGCTGATGAGTCTACAGAGAATTCTTCAACATCTTATCACTATAGCGATACAACTGATGGCAAAATTGAAGAGACTTATTTACCAGGTAGTAATATTCAAGATAATTATAATTATATGATTTATGCCGTCGATGAATTTTTAAAGATAATGTCTGAGTCGGGTATTTCTGGAGTGGCAAGAGGTGTTCGTGATTGTTATGTAAATACAGAAATCGATAATCTTTACTGTGTCTATTTAGATAATACTGCAAGGCTTGTGGATTCTACCGTTTCTAAAGACATGGGTTTTATTCGGAATGAATATTTGAGTGATGATAGAGTTTTATCTCGAAATTACAAATATTATTATATCCCTACGAATACAAGTCATTTGGCATCTGATCACCAAAAAATAATTGAAACTCAATTGATAAGCCTGTTAAGTAAAAAGGTACAAGAAAGACGTTATAAATCTGAAACTAATAGTGGCATATCAACAGAAAATTCAGCCACATATTCTCATAATAATTCTTATGATTCTCGTTTAGGTGTTGAGATGAGTCAGAATTTTAATAAAAATACCAGTAATGCACCTGAACAGCTAGAGCCTGAATCGGTTGCAAATGGTGGTGATACTGGGGCAGAAGAGAACAATGAATTAGAGGTTGGTTATGAATAAGTTTTTTTTGGCAATAATAGTATGTGGTATTTCGTCTGTTCAAGCATCTGAATGGGAATATTTGGGTGAAACTAATGAATTTAGATATGAGTTAGATAGACAAAGTATTAGAAAAGTGCCGATAAGTTATTCTACTATATCGAGTAATGTAACTCAGTTTTGGATCAAGAAAGTTGTTATTAACGATATTTCGCAAGACGGGCTCGGAGTGGGGGATCATACGAAAACTATGTTACATGTAAATTGTAGTGCGGATTTACTTGGTTTGAAAACTGAGATTAAATACAAAGGCAATAGAGTGATTGATAGCTATACAGATTCGTATGTGAAAATGGAACCTATAATTCCCGATACGATTGGTTCAAGTTTTGCAAAAATTATATGTGATCGTTGAAATGTGATATAAAACGAATATGTAGATACGCTCGAGATCGAAAAATTCTAAAATGCTTTGGTAGTGCTGATGAATAAATGCACAATATTGTTGTGGATTGTCTGATTATTTATCCGGACTAACGATTTGATGAAACTTTGCCGGAAAATTTAAAAGATAATTCAATTTATCAATTCACCAAATTTTATAAGTTTCCATTGAAGTTACCTACAATATAGTTTCCTGTTTTGAGTAGTATTAATAAATGTTTGCAGTTACTACAGTTGCAGAATAACTACGGTTAATAAATTCATTATTTATAACTTTATTACAATATTTTGGATGTACTACTGTTTATAGCAATGCATTATATGGGAGAGGGTTCTAGCAAGCATTTCACTACGACACTATTCGTGTTGATGAAGTATATATAAGATACACCATTGTAAAAGAGCATACTAAAGTCGATAATTGTTATTATAATGATATTGGTTCCTCTTTTACCAAGAAGTTGTGTATTGTCGAAATTATATAAACGAGCGATTTAGTAGGGGAGTTCTAAGGTGAAAAAAGTTTGATTGATTAAAAAGTAAACATTTAAACTATGTATCCTAGCTTGTATCCTGTAATTTTTAAAAAGAAATTAGTGTAATAAAAACAATAGATTAGGTGTTAGTTATTATCTGTCTGGGCCCACCAAATAAAACGACCACTTACGCGCATTAATCGTAAGTGGTTTTTTATTTTTTAAATTTTGGTAAGCAAATGGTAACAGCTTAAAACATCAATTATTTATAGTGACCTTTAGGGAATAAAGAGTTCAAAGATAGAATATTCTGATTTAATCAATTTTAATGATTGTTCTACAATCTTGTTCAAAAGCCGATTTGGTAATCCCCCCTAAAAATAATAGGATCTAAAAGTAGAATTTTCTCTTAAGATACGAGCAGGAGATTCTGCATGAAAACATCTAAATTTAC
>NZ_JBWYIN010000020.1:0-47675 GCF_056779765.1 Acinetobacter sp. 24-47-62 | reverse complement strand
GTTAAAGTTGTTTTACCATGGTCAACGTGACCGATTGTGCCCACGTTAACGTGTGGCTTATTACGTTCAAACTTAGCCTTAGCCATGAGATTTTCCTTTTTAAACTACTCATGGAGGATCACTCCATGAGCACTTGGTTTTAAACTATGAATTAGTTGGGCTTATAGTAATCGAAAGATTACTCGTCGTCACCTTTTTTACCACCAGCTTGGAACTTAGCAATGATGCCTTCAGCCACGTTACGTGGAGTTTCGGCATATTTAGCAAATTCCATAGAGTAAGTCGCACGACCTTGAGACATAGAACGCATGTGTGTTGCGTAACCGAACATCTCAGAAAGTGGAACTTCAGCACGGATTGCTTTAGTACCGCCAGGTAAATCGTCCATACCTTGAACCATACCACGACGACGGTTTAAGTCACCCATGATATCGCCCATGTAATCTTCTGGAGTTTCTACTTCAACTTTCATGATAGGCTCAAGAAGAACAGGATCTGCTTTCATGAAACCATCACGGAATGCGTAAGAACCCGCCATTTTGAACGATAATTCGTCAGAGTCGACATCATGGTAAGAACCATCGAACAATGTCGCTTTGATGCCTACAACTGGGTAACCAGCAAGGACACCATTCTTCATACGTTCTTGAATACCTTTGTCAACCGCACCAAAGAATTCTTTAGGTACAACACCGCCGACAACTTCTTCAGCGAACTCGTAGTCTTTACCAGCTTCAGGATCCATTGGCTCTAAACGTACATATACGTGACCGAACTTACCTTTACCACCAGTTTGACGAACGAACTTACCTTCTTGCTCAACAGATTTTTTAATCGTTTCGCGGTAAGCAACCATTGGTTTACCAATGTTCGCTTCAACACCGAATTCACGCTTCATACGGTCAACGATGATGTCAAGGTGAAGCTCACCCATACCTGCAATAATTGTTTGACCAGATTCTTCGTCAGTACGAACGCGGAATGATGGATCTTCTTTCGCCAAGCGGCCCAAAGCAACTGACATTTTTTCTTGGTCAGCTTTAGTTTTAGGTTCAACTGCAAGTGCAATTACTGGCTCTGGGAATTCCATACGCTCTAATGTGATCACGTTGTTTTCGTCACAAAGTGTATCACCTGTAGTCGTGTCTTTAAGACCTACACATGCCGCGATATCGCCCGCACGAATTTCTTCGATGTCATGACGGTCATTAGCGTGCATCTGTACAATACGACCAACACGTTCACGTTTAGATTTAACAGGGTTATAAACTGCACTACCAGCTTTTAAAACACCTGAGTAAACACGAACGAATGTTAAGTTACCTACGAATTTGTCGTTCATGATTTTGAACGCAAGCGCAGCAAACGGTGCTTCATCAGACGCTTCGCGAGAATCTTCTGTCTCATCTTTGTCGTCTAAGATACCTTTAATTGCATCAACGTCAGTAGGTGCTGGTAAGAATTCAATAACAGCATCCAACATACGTTGAACACCTTTGTTTTTGAACGCTGAACCACAAAGCATTGGCTGAATTTCATTCAACAATGTACGCGCACGAAGACCATTAACGATTTCTTCTTTAGTTAAATCGCCTTCTTCTAGGTACTTATCCATGAGTTCTTCTGATGCTTCTGCAGCAGCTTCAACCATGTTTGTACGCCATTCTTGAGCAAGCTCAACAAGGTCAGCAGGGATTTCACCGTATTCAAACTTCATACCTTGAGATGCTTCATCCCAGATAATCGCTTTCATTTCGATAAGGTCTACTACACCTTGGAAGTTTTCTTCTGCGCCAACAGGAATCACGATTGGCACAGGATTACCACCAAGACGTGTTTTTACTTGTTCAACAGCACGGAAGAAGTTTGCACCTGTACGGTCCATTTTGTTAACGAACGCAATACGAGGTACTTTATATTTATTCGCTTGACGCCATACAGTTTCTGACTGAGGTTGTACACCACCTACAGCACAGTAAACCATGCACGCGCCGTCAAGAACACGCATAGAACGCTCAACTTCGATCGTGAAGTCAACGTGTCCCGGTGTGTCAATTACGTTAATACGGTGTTGTTCGAACTGGTTAGCCATACCTTTCCAGAAGCAAGTTACTGCTGCTGAAGTAATAGTAATACCACGTTCTTGCTCTTGTTCCATCCAGTCAGTTGTTGCTGAACCTTCGTGAGTTTCACCTAGTTTGTGGCTCTCACCTGTGTAGAACAAAATACGTTCAGAAGTCGTTGTTTTACCAGCATCAATGTGTGCTGAGATACCAATGTTACGGTAACGAGAAATTGGGGTTTGACGAGCCATGATTTCTTGCATTCCTAAATTTTGTTGTTTAAAACAGGACGCTTTAAGCTGCTGAGCAGCTTAAAGCGATTCGATGACAAATCAGTGAAACCCGACTTACCACCCTCCTGAATAGGGGCTGTTTTATCCGCTTAGAAACGGTAGTGAGAGAAGGCTTTGTTGGCTTCAGCCATACGATGCACATCTTCACGTTTCTTGATCGCTGAACCTTTACCTTCAGCTGCGTCAAGCAACTCACCAGCAAGGCGTAACGCCATAGTTTTTTCAGAACGCTTAGCAGCAGCATCTACTAACCAACGCATCGCTAGAGCAGTACGACGGGATGGGCGTACTTCCATAGGAACTTGGTATGTAGCACCACCAACACGGCGTGCTTTTACTTCGACCATAGGACGAACTTTTTCAAGAGTAGTCTCGAAAAATTCAACTGGGTCTACTTTAGATTTTTCTTGAACGCGGTCTAAAGCACCGTAAACGATACTTTCAGCAATAGATTTTTTACCATCTTGCATTACGTGGTTCATGAACTTAGCGATTGTTTGGCTGCCGAACTTAGGATCCGGAAGGATTTCACGAGCAGCGACTACGCGACGTCTTGGCATTTTAATACTACCTATAAATATGACACTTCAGGTTTATCCAGCAGCAGTACAAAGTGTCATGTACTATTCGCTGGCCTTACTACACGTCGCTTGAATTTCACAAAATTAAATGCAGAAATCAGACAAGCGAGACGATAAAGGATTGCAGTTCTATACGTTTAAGAAAATGATCTAATTAGATTATTTCTTAGGACGCTTAGTACCGTATTTAGAACGAGACTGGTTACGATCTTTAACACCAGCACAGTCTAAAGAACCACGAACGGTATGGTAACGTACACCTGGTAAGTCTTTAACACGACCACCACGGATAAGAACAACACTGTGCTCTTGTAGGTTATGGCCTTCACCACCGATATAGCTAGATACTTCGAAGCCTGAAGTTAAGCGAACACGGCAAACTTTACGCATTGCTGAGTTAGGTTTTTTAGGTGTAGTTGTGTAAACACGTGTACAAACACCACGACGTTGTGGACAAGCCTTCAACGCAGGAACTTTTGATTTTTCAATCAAAGTCGTACGACCCTTACGGATCAACTGATTTGTTGTTGCCATGTGGCAATTCTCCCGTTAATAAAAAGCCCCAAAAAATACTACTTTTTGAGGGCATGCAATTGTAAGCCAAGAAGTAAAAATGGTCAACATTCAACATGACATCAAATATTGACCATTGTGTGCTTACAACGAAATTTTCAGAATGATTTGATCAACCATTCATAACTAAATTTATTGTTTTTTCTGTGACGTAGGTAGTGAGTTTGCTGCTTCGTCTTTCTTTTTTGAATTACGACGCTTAGGGGGTGCTTTTACCTGCACAATAGGTTCGCCTTGAGGCTGGTCTTTATCAGCGTCTTGAACACTTTCATTAGAAGCCGATTCCACATGTTTTTCAGCTAAGGCCTTAAGACCATCCTCAACACTGACCGCTTCTTCTTTTTCAGACTCCGCAGTTTTTGCTTCAATTTTAATTGCTGAAATTGAATCATTATGAACTGCAGACTCATCAACTTGAATAGACTCTTCTCCTTCAAGTTTTTTTGCAAACTCTTCAACCTCAACCACTAACTCATTATTGATTGACACTGTGGAATTCAATGCGAGTGAAGATTGCTTTAATAATTCTGTACCGCGCTCAAAGGCCTCCTGAACAGATACCTGCTCATCTGGATGTTGGAGAATGTACTGCTGTGCTCCTGAAAAAACAGCTCTAGCTTTAGAATGAGCCTCTTCCACCAAACGCCAGCTATATACTGCACCAATACCAGCACCAGCCACAGGTGCTAATTTAGATAAAATTGAAATTTGAGGAATCTGATTCAACCAATTCCATTTATAACCACCTTCAGGATTACTCAGCCAATTTTTTAAAGCCGTGAAGTCGTTACTAGAGCCCAATAGGGTTTGTAGCTGATGAGTATCTTGTGTTCCCAATAAATTTGTGACTGTTCTTAATGCCACTAAAAGTGTTTGCTTTTCCGCAATAACACCTAAATCGACTTGTTTGAATACATACTCAACGATCTCTTGCTCTTGACGATGATTAAGTTCAAAACCGTGCGCGCGCCCTTCTTGGTAAATACTACGCAACGTAAATGCCAACGAGAAAGGAATATCGATGGCCGTACCAACTACGCCTGTCGCACCAGACACTGCCCCCTGAACCGCTGCAATCAACTTATTTTGATTGGCTAATGCTTCACCGATACGATTCGCACGATCAGGGCTTGATTTAAGTTCATCCAAGCTTTTTGCACCAACTTCCTTTAATACATGCTCAACTGAACTTAACTCAGAAACAAAATCATTTAATTTATCAAAAAAATAATCTGCAACTTTGTTGTTTAAGTCCGGAGAGATAAAAGAAGCAACATTATTTAATTTACTGTAATGACGACCAAAAATTTTTTGAGAAATTTGAGGGACATGATCACGAAATAATTGTTGAGGGGTTTCGTACTTTTTTTGTTCAGTCATTTTTCTCTCATCTAAAGTTATGTCAATAATTTTTTGTGGATCAGGTTGTTGCGTCAATTTCGCAATTGATCCTGGTGCAACATGTTGTGCCAGTTCAAATCCAGTAGCACTGAGCTTTTTAGCCACTCCAAATGCTTTTGATACCAGTCCGCTAGATTGCTTATTATTAGAATTTGCCATTTACAACCCTCCTTCGCATTTATCACTTATGTTTAAAATTCTATGTGCAGTCAAGAGTTATCTCAACTTTATCGTGTTTTATTCGGTTGCAATATAGTGAACATATCTGCCAATAAGCGTTTTAACGCTGCGATATTGATTTGCCATAAGAATTTAAAATAGATTCTGATATCATGATACGAATTTTTGACAAGATCTTATGGTCTTTTACATCCAATCAAATCGATGTGAATTTTTCCATAAAATGACTTCACCATAATAGGGAATTGTAAATGAAACGTGTTGTAATCACTGGTATGGGCATTAACTCATGCATTGGTAATACATTAGAAGATGTAAATCATGCCTTACAAAATGGTATTTCAGGCACACGTTTTAACCCAACTTATGCTGAACTTAATTTTAAAAGTCATGTTAGTGCTGCAGCAGAACAAAATTTTGACGGTATTGACCGTAAACTGAAACGCTTCATGGGTGTATGTGCGATGTATGCCTATAACGCTGCAGTCGCTGCAGTTGAAAATGCGGGTCTAACAGCTGAAGATCTTGCGGGCAATCCTCGTTATGGTATTGCGGGTGGTTCAGGCGGCAACTCTACAGCTTCTGTCGCTGAAATGATTGAACTTCTTGAAGAGAAAGGCGCACGTAAAATTGGCCCTTTCTTTGTTCCACGCAATATGTCAAATACTATTACAGCTAACGTTGGTGTGGCATTCAAATTACAAGGTATCGCTCACTCTATTACAAGTGCTTGTGCAACCTCAGCTGATGCCATTGGTTACGCATACAACCTGATTCAACTTGGCAAACAGGATCTAATGCTCGCTGGTGGTGGTGAAGAAGACCATTGGTCACAAAGTCTATTATTTGATGCAATGGGTGCTTTATGCTCAAAATATAATGACTCACCAGAAACCGCTTCTCGCCCTTACTCTGCTGATCGTGATGGTTTTGTCATTGCTGGCGGCGGTGGTTTCGTGGTACTTGAATCTCTTGAGCATGCTCAAGCGCGCGGTGCAAATATTCTTGCTGAAGTCGTTGCATATGCAGCCAACTCTGATGGTGCTGATATGGTCGCACCATCAGGTGAAGGTGCAACACGTTGCATCTTGATGGCACTCGATGAAGCAAAACAGCATGGTGTTGAAAAAATTGATTATGTAAATACACACGGCACATCTACACCAGCTGGTGATGTGACTGAATTGAAAGCAATGGAACGCGCATTCGGTGAAGGTCAAGTACCACCTTTAAGTTCAACAAAATCTATGACAGGTCATAGCTTAGGTGCTGCAGGTGTACAAGAAGCGATTTACTCTATTCTCATGATGCAGAATGACTTTATTGCACCAAACATCAATGTAACTGAGCTTGATGAAGGTGCGAAACCATTTGATATCGTACTTGAAAAACGCGATACAAAACTGAATACTGTAATGAGTAACAGTTTTGGTTTCGGCGGCGTAAATGCCTGCCTCATTTTCAAGAAATGGGAAGGCTAATTTAATTCCGCCCATAATGGGTGATTAGATGGATGCTCCTTCAGATGCTTTCCTATGGGTAAAAGCATTACATATTATTGCTGTGGTATGTTGGTTCGCTGCTTTGTTCTACCTACCACGGCTTTATGTTTATCATGCGATGAGTGACGATGCCATAAGCCATCAACGCTTTGAAGTCATGGAACGTAAGCTTTATCGTGGCATTATGTGGCCTGCGATGATCGCAACATTGATCACTGCACATTTTTTAGTGGACTGGGGTGATGCAACTCGACATTATCATGAAGCTTTATGGTTTTATTTAAAAGTTGGTTTAGTCGGATTACTGGTCATATACCACCTAATGTGTGGATATTACCGTAAAAAACTCATTGATAATGCACACTATAAAAGTCATAAGTTCTGGCGCTATTTCAACGAAATGCCCACATTGATCTTATTCGCAGTTGTAATTTTAGTTGTGGTCAAACCTACATTCTAACTAAAGAATATAAAAAAACCTCCATTCGTGGAGGTTTTTTTTCTCTAAAAATTAATTATGGTTACGCTTACGCATACGTGGTTTATAAAGAACACGATATGTTACAGCCAACAGAATTAACCAGATTGGACTAATCATCAAAGCTTTAAGCGTGTCTGGCTCTAAACTTAAAATGATTAATGCAAATAGCAAAAATGCCAATACAACGTATGACATTGCCACTCCACCCGGCATTTTAAAATTCGACTTTTCATGTAGCTCAGGTCGAAATTTACGGTAGCGTATATAGCACACCATGATAATCGCCCAAATACTAATGAAAAGAATCACACACAGCGAACTTGCTAATGTAAAAGCTTCCATCGTATTTGGCACAAAATACTGAAATGCTGCACCGGTCATAATAAATGTACATGAAAAGATTAATCCCTTAGCAGGTACGGCACGACTTGAAAGTTCTGCTAGCTTTTGAGGGGCTTGGCCGTCACGGGCCAATCCAAATAACATTCGACTGGTAGAAAAGACACCACTGTTCATGGAAGACATCACAGAAGACAAAACCACTAGGTTCATAATCACAGCAGCTGAACCAATACCCGCAAATAAGAATAATGTGACAAATGGACTTTGATCTGCTGGGATATTGATCCAAGGTGTCACAGACATAATCATGATCAACGAAAGCACATAGAAAATGATAATACGTGTCGGAATAGCATTAACCGCTTTTGGTAAATTTTTTTCAGGATCTTTGGTTTCCGCAGCCATCGTCCCGAGTAACTCTACACCAACAAAGGCAAACATTGCGATTTGAAAGCCTGCCAAAAAACCCATGGTTCCTTTCGGGAACATTCCACCATGAGACCAAATGTTACTGAAGCTTGCAACAGCTCCACTTGGTGACTGAAAACTCGTAAACACCATGAAGGTACCCACCAAGATCAATCCAATAATGGCTAGAATTTTGATTAATGCAAACCAAAACTCAATTTCACCAAAAAGTTTTACAGTGACTAAGTTAATTGCGAGTATGAATAAGACACATCCTGCACTAATCGCTGCTTGCCCCATTGGGGTAAACATTTGATCTGGAGGTAACCAAAAACTGAGATAATTGATAATTGCTGCTAAATCAGCAATACCGACCAAAATCCATCCCAGCCAATATGACCAACCAATATAATACCCTGCACCTGGTCCAATGAGATCATGTGCCATATCAATAAATGATTTGTAGTGCAGATTAGATAAAAGAATTTCACCAAGGGCACGCATCAAGAAAAAAAACATAGCACCAATAATCATATAAATGATGATGATTGAAGGTCCTGCAAGTGAAATCGTTTTTCCTGAGCCCATAAACAACCCTGTACCAATCGCTCCACCGATGGCGATGAGTTGTAAATGTCGATTTGAAAGCTTACGCTGTAATTCATTGGGAGATGATTGTTCATCAATATTTGTGGTTGTCATTATTCAACATCCTTTTACACCATCTAATCTAATCGATCAGCCTAAATTCCGCTTCAAACTGAGATTCGAGAGATTTTGTTATTATGAGAGGAGCCATAAATGACTCTTCCTCGTGAAGTCTTACTTATATTCAGTTATTTCAATGCAGCAATCACTGCGATTTCAATTAACCATTCTGGATTAACGAGGTCAGCCTGAATGGTTGCTCGTGATGGTGGTATTGAATCCTCCATCCATTCAATCCAAATTTGATTGAAGATTTGAAAATCTTCCAAATTCTTCACGAAAACTTGTGCTGACAATAAACGAGATTTATCTGTGCCTACTTGAGCCAAAAGAGCGTCGATCGTATTCAGCACATCTTTCGTTTGTAAGGCGATATCAGGCGTCGTAATCTTAGGTACTTGACCAGAAAGATAAGCCACTTGATTAAAGACTGTAACTGCACTCATCACGCCATTACTATTGAATTTTTGAATATCCTGATTTTGCATATTAATTCCTTGATTACTCAGTATCGATCCTAGTGTTGATCGTTGAATTTTTAACATTAAATTTCTAGAACAAATGGAACCCGCGTCGTTACGCCACACATTAACTCATATCCCACAGTACTCGCTCCTGCAGCGACCTCATCAATCGGTAACAAACTTCCATACTTTGAGACGCCCCACAGTACGACTTCACTGCCAATTTTTGCATCTTCAATATGCGTGATATCAACAGCTAGCATGTCCATACTTACACGACCAATTAAAGAAGTTTTTTGCCCATTCACAAGCACTGCTGTGCCAGATTGAGTAATCCGTTGATATCCATCTGCATATCCACAAGCGACAATGCCAATTTTCATAGCTTGTTCTGCAAAAAATGACGATCCATAGCCAATACTTTGCTGAGGATTAATTTCTTGAATTGCAATCAATTCACTTCTTAAAGACATTGTTGGTTTTAAGTCCCAATCTTGAATAGTATGGGTTGGATAATCCGGTGAACTCCCATACAACATAATGCCACTACGTACAATGTTAGAGTGGACATGATTGGCATGTCTAAGAATGGCTGCGCTATTACTTAGTGAACAAGGACCACCTAAAACGCTGACGATTTGATTGAATACTGAAATTTGATAGTCAACCCCAACCTGATTCAAGCGCTCGCCATCAGCATCAGAAAAATGTGTCATGTGAGTGATTGATGCCACTTGCGGCAATTCAGTTAACAGACTCCAAATTTCAGGGTAACGTTGAGGTTGGAATCCTAAACGGTTCATGCCACTGTTCATTTTCAAAAAAATATTAAAATGAGCATCAAGACTAAACCGCTTAATCCATTCGACTTGAATCTCGTTATGAACGGTAAATTGAAGATCTAAATCGTGACACAACTGTAAGTCTGCTTCTTGAAAGATACCTTC
Organism: Acinetobacter sp. 24-47-62; assembly: GCF_056779765.1. NCBI lineage: Bacteria > Pseudomonadati > Pseudomonadota > Gammaproteobacteria > Moraxellales > Moraxellaceae > Acinetobacter > Acinetobacter sp. 24-47-62. The sequence continues at coordinate 37,732 of NZ_JBWYIN010000020.1, read as the reverse complement.
CAAAAGCAAAATTGGGCCTTTCCAACCTAAATCTCGAACTCGTTGTGCTTCACTCAGCTCTAGAAGTGCAATTCCATCTGCATCCACTAAGGCTGAATAAATGCGCTCGATCCCATGACCATAAGCATTAGCTTTTACAACAGCAAAAATTTGGGCATTTGGCACATGTTGCTTAGCAACTTTCAAATTATGTTTGATTGCGTTTAAATGAATGACAGCCTGTATCGGGCGAGACATATTCCTTGTCCTATTATATTTTTTAATAGCAAACCACGCAGCCTTTAAGCTGCGTGGTTATAACGTTGAATTGAAAGTCCATCGGTACTAATCTCTGGAGTCCGATTCAGCACTAAATCACTAATCAGCTTTCCAGAACCACATGCCATGGTCCAGCCGAGCGTGCCATGTCCAGTATTTAAAAATAGATTCTTATATTTCGTCGCACCGATAATAGGCGTACTGTCTGGTGTCATCGGTCGTAGTCCCGTCCAGAAACTGGCTTGTGCCATATCTCCACCTGGGAACAAATCACGTGTTACCATCTCTAAGGTGCCACGGCGATCCTCATTTAACTCTTTATTAAAACCACTTAACTCAGCCATCCCACCAACACGAATTCGTTGATCAAAACGAGTTATTGCAATCTTGTAGGTTTCATCCAATACGGTTGATTGAGGCGCATATTGCGCATCCACGATAGGTATAGTTAATGAATATCCCTTTACTGGATAAATGGGCAAATCTAGACCTAATGGTTTAATAAAATCTCGTGAATAGCTACCGAAGGCAAGTACATAACGATCTGCTGTAAGTACTTGACCGTCGACAACAACGCCTTTAATTTCATCACCTTCAACTACGAGTTTTTCAACATTTTGATTAAATTTAAACTCAACACCAATACCTTTTGCATATTCAGCAAGCGCGTTGGTAAAGATATAGCAATCGCCAGTCTCATCATTTGGAAGATGTAAGCCACCGACTAATTTGTCTTTAACTTCCGCTAATGCAGGTTCAACTCGACCTAGACCTTCACGATCTAATAACTCAAATTCGACACCTGTTTCTTTTAAAACTTCAATGTCTCGTTGAACTGCTTCTAATTGCGCATCCTTACGAAAAATTTGTAATGTTCCTTTTGAACGATTCTCATAAGATATGCCAATATTTTCGCGTAATTCTCTTAAACAATCTCGACTGTATTCAGCAACACGTACCATACGCTCTTTATTGATGGCGTAATGTGCCGCATTGCAGTTCTTCAACATTTGAGCCATCCATTTCAGCTGCCACAAGCTTCCATCTACATTAATTGCTAATGGTGCATGATGTTGAAACATCCATTTAACCGCTTTAAATGGAATTCCTGGTGCGGCCCATGGTGTAGAATACCCAGGAGAAATCTGTCCTGCATTGCCAAAACTCGTTTCTTCGGCAGGACCTGATTGACGATCTAATACAGTGACGCTTGCTCCTTGTTGCGCTAGGTAATACGCACTTGCAACACCAATGACACCACTACCTAATACAATAACGCGCATGAACTATCCCTCAGCACTGTGTAGTTTATTTCACTAGTATATTTTTGCTTTAATAGTTTTTTTCACTCTTTTAATCGTTATAATTTAGGTAATTTAAGGGTTTTATCCTGAAAAAATTAAAAAATAAGGAAATTATTCATGCGGAAATTAGATCGCACTGATCGTATGATTTTAGATATTCTGCAAAAGGACGGTCGTATTGCCATTAGTGAACTGGCTGCAAAAGTAAATCTTTCTACAACCCCATGCTCGGAAAGAGTGAAAAGACTAGAACGAGATGGCATTATTATGGGCTATTACGCCCGATTAAATCCGGAGTTATTGGAGCGTAATTTACTCGTTTTTCTAGAAATTAAATTATCGGCGAAATCTGGAGATGTTTTTGATCAAGTCGCCAAGAATTTAGTTGAGATACCTGAGGTCTTAGAATGTCATTTAATTTCAGGTGAATTCGATTACTTGGTGAAAGCGAGACTAAAAGAAATGAGTGCTTATCGCCAACTACTGGGTGACCTGCTTAAAATGCTTCCGTCCTCAGCATCCTCCCATAGTTACATCGTGATGGAAGAGGTCAAAGAATCCTTGTATTTGGATCTAAGCTAAGCTACGAAGAGCAATCTCTTGAGAGTTGCTCTTGAGCCCAAATTTCGGCTTAGATTAATCAACATAATTTAAAATTTGATGGAAAGCTTGAATTCTGGCTTTGGGTGCAGCAGCGGCTAACTCTGCATCACTGCCATAACCGTATTCCACCGCAATCGTTTCAATTCCATTTTTTCGAGCACCGATAATATCATGCTCTCGGTCCCCTACCATCAAACAGGTTTCTGGCTTGATTTTTTCTTGCTCTAAAATATATGCAATAAGTTCAGCTTTATTGGTGCGGTCACCATTTAACTCACTGCCATAGGCATAATCAAAATACGGTGTAAGATTGAAATGTTCAAGAATTTGCTGAGCATACACTTCAGGCTTTGCAGTAGCTAAAAACAATCTGTAACCTTTGTTCTTAAGTGTTGCCAATGTTTCTGCTACATCTTCAAATAATAAATTTTCAAATAAACCTTTTACAGCAAAGCGCTCACGATAACCAAGTAAAGCCTGTTCCGCCAAATCATCATTCACATCAACCTTCAAAATTTTGGCCAAAGAGGCTTTTAAAGGTGGTCCAATAATCCAATCAATATTCTCATCTTCCGCGATAAAATGACCTACTTTTTCTAAACCATAGCGTGCAGAAGTCGTAATACCCACTTTAGGATCAGTTAGCGTTCCATCTAAATCAATGAGAATATTTTTAATCATGCTGTACCTTTTTTAGAAATGCTATCGAGACTTCTCAGAAACTTGCCTATACTACTCCAAATTGATCAATGAAGGACATTGTTGTGCGCCCTACTGTATTGTGCTTTTCTGGTTTAGATCCATCTGGTGGTGCTGGCTTACAAGCAGATATTGAAGCGATCGGCCAAAGTGGTGCTCATGCAGCAATCGCATGTACAGCGTTAACCATTCAAAACTCTCAACAAGTTTTTGGATTTGAAGCAACCTCAAAAGATTTACTGCTGGCTCAAGCGAATGCTGTAGTGAACGATCTTCCTATCAAAGTAGTGAAATCTGGCATGCTCGGCACTACCGACAATATCGCCGCTTTGGCAGAATTCCTAAGAGCACATCCTGATTTCCAATACGTACTCGATCCAGTTTTGGTTGCCAATAGTGGTGGCTCATTAGGAAATCAAGCAACATTGGTCAAGGCTTTTGTTGAATTGATTCCTCTTGCTACGATTCTTACACCGAATACCGTTGAACTTCGCGCATTAACCGGCTGTGAAGATTTAGATCAAGCTACACAGAAGTTATTTGAAATGGGTGCTAAAGCTGTATTAGTCAAAGGTGGTCACGAAGACACACCGACTTATATTAGAAATGCACTCTACATTAACGGTGATATGGTCTCTGAAACAAAATGTCCTCGTCTTGAAGGTGAGTATCATGGTTCAGGCTGTTCTCTTGCTAGTTTTATTGCAGGGAGATTGGCACAAGGTGATCAAATTAAAAATGCAGTTCACCATGCGGAAACATGGCTATTTGGTGTATTAAAACGTGCTGAAATCCCAGTTGAAGGTGGCCAAAGAATTCCAAAACGCTTCTAAATAAAAAGCCCACTGACTGTGGGCTTTTTTTTATTAATCTTTTAGTCTTTCTTTGACTGATCGGATATGTTCTCTATTGGTTTTCCACGATTTTTGAAGCGCTGCTTTTTCAATACGATATTTAATTCTCTGTAGTCTACGATCATCAATCACTTTCATTTGGTAGCTTTTAACTTCTTCAATCCAACTTTTACCCCAATGAACATGTACAGGAATTGGTGTTTTAAACTCACAATTAGGCACGAAAACTATTAACCCATGTATCGACAGATTTGAATCGATTAAATCTTTTAACAATCCGTCTAAAACCTTTATATGCTTGTAGTTTTGGTGCAATGGATTTTGAAATTTATGGCTAGATTTATAAATTTTTTGAGTCCACATTTTTTGATGTGATGAGCCAAAAATCCAACCTTTATAGTTTTTGGTCTCAATCACAAATATTCCATAAGGACTCAATAAAATATGGTCAATCTGTGTGGTCTGATTGTCCTGATCCAAAAATGTTAGATCATTCAGTAAAATATAGTCCTCATTCAAAAATTTTTTTGCATGATATTGGACAATGTATTCACCCAATTTTCCTTTGATATAAGGTACAAACATTTTGAATACAGGGATGATTGCTAGAATTAAGATCAACCACCATAACTGCGATATGAGATTAAAAACAATTGTAATTATAGGATTTTCATTAGACATAATTTTTGTATTTCATATGTTTATGCTGTTATAACATCACCACTCATCATCTTCAAGCTGCAGCAGCTTAAGCTTATTTTCCACACCTCCTGAAAATCCGACCAGCTTGCCATTGACACCTATTACACGATGACAAGGTACAATGATCGCGATAGGATTTTTTCCATTGGCCAAGCCTACAGCTCTTACCGCTTTTACATTCCCAACATCCTCAGCAATTTGCTTATACGTTCTAGACTCTCCAAAAGGAATTTTTAACAGCGCATTCCATACCGAGCGTTGGAATTCTGTCCCATAAAGTTCTATGGGCAAATCAAATACCTGACGTTGTTTTAAAAAATATTCGCGAAGCTGTGTTTCGGCAATGCATAAAATCTCGTGATCATCCCGCTGAATGACGATTTGATTTCGGATAAACTGAGGAAGTGCATTTTCCCAAGCGACAACAATCAATGCTTGATCATGAGCAACCAATTGAAGTTCACCGACAGGTGTCATTATTTTTTTTAAATAAAGCTGAGTCATTTTTTTAATCGCTTGTAAGTTGAATCATCTAACTATGTTGATGATAACTTCATCAAGACTAGACCCGAAATAATCAATACTGCAGCGATCATTCTCATTGCATTTGCAGGTTCTCCAAGAATAAAAATCCCAACCACAAACGAACCTACAGCGCCTATGCCTGTCCATACGGTATAAGCTGTCCCGAGTGGTAAAGTTTTCATCGCATGGGAAAGTAAAGCAAAACTTGCGATCATGAAAACGATCGTCAAAATACTGGGTGTCAATTTGGTGAATCCATCTGAAACTTTCATAAAATAGGCCCAGACCACCTCCAACAACCCTGCAACAATCAAGACTAACCAAGCCAAAATAAACCCTCTCTCAATTTAAAAAGCAGCGCATGGATACGCTGCCTTAAATCTTACGCTGAAGCTAATTTCATCATGACTAAACCTGAAATAATCAGAATAGCCGCAATCATCCGCATTGCTGTCGCAGGCTCACCCAGAATAAAAATGCCGACTAAAAAAGACCCTACTGCACCAATCCCCGTCCAAATCGTATAGGCAGTTCCCAGAGGTAATGTTTTCATGGCATGTGCCAACAACCCAAAACTGAGAACCATAAAAAATAGAGTAATTGCAGTCGGTGTGAATTTAGTAAATCCTTCAGACATTTTCATACTATATGCCCAAACGATCTCAAATAAACCCGCGAGAATAAGAATAAACCAAGCCATGATGCCTGCTCCCAATTAAAATAATTTAAGAGTCAGGCCGTCCTGACGATTTTTCTCAGAGAAATGAGGGAGGTCGTTCCTCCAAATGATGGTTGAATTATATCAACACACGCACAAAATAGGCGCAATTTTACAATTTTTGACCCAAAATACACCTACAAAAAATAGGTCATTATAGGACTAGCTTTTCTAGATTATTTCTGCATTTTTAGGCTATTGCATTGCGAACGCGATCGCTATTGTCAGATGGAAGACTAAATCCGCACCAAATTAGAACACTTCACTGCACTATAGAAAATCACTGGTCTAGGATGTTTAAATTTAAATTGATTTTTTATCTCGCTCTTTTAAGACTTATTCACGAAGATAAGCCAAATAATGAGCAACGAAAATTTCTCCCCCAAACAATTCAACAGAAAGGATAAGAAGATCCATTTTTTGTAAAAAAGGACTCAAATGAGTCCTTTTTATACATTTATTGTCTAATAAACAAACCATTGAACTAAATATGATTATAATCTAATCAAATTATCCAGACTGTTATCAACACAGATATCCACCAAGTTATCCACAAACTTATCCACAGATGTGTGTAGTATTATACATGTTTCGGATCAAACGTTAATTGAACCTACTTTCGCCAACTCTGCACGCATTTCATCAATTACAGCTTTATAATCTGGCTTTCCAAAAATGGCAGAACCAGCCACAAACATATCAGCACCAGCTTCAGCGATTTCACGAATATTTGCTGGACCAACACCACCATCAACTTCTAAGCGAATATCTTTACCAGATGCATCAATAATTTTGCGTGCTTCACGAAGTTTATCTAGCGTTATTGGGATAAATTTTTGTCCACCAAAGCCAGGGTTGACGCTCATTAATAAGACTTGATCCACTTTATCCAGTACATAATCAAGGTAATGTAAAGGCGTTGCAGGGTTAAAAACTAAACCTGCTTTAGCACCACCAGCTTTAATCAGCTGCAATGAACGGTCGATATGGTCTGATGCTTCTGGATGAAAAGTGATGATATCTGCACCCGCTTCTAAGAAATCTCCGATCATACGATCGACTGGTTTCACCATAAGATGAACGTCAATTGGAGCCTGAATACCATATTTTTTAAGTGCCTTACATACACCAGCACCAAAAGTTAAATTTGGTACATAATGATTGTCCATTACATCGAAATGGACCACATCTGCACCTGCTTCAAGTACATTTTCGACTTCTTCACCTAAGCGAGCGAAATCAGCAGATAAAATCGATGGAGCAATTAAGAATGGCTTGGACATGTCAGGACCTGGCGGGAAATTAGAATTCAAAAGATGATTATAGCAAAACTTCGTTTATTCATTCCTTCGAAATTACTGCTATTTAAATTTCAACTCAAAATGCAAATCGTTGATTAAAAAATATTCAAGGACGGAATATGACTTATGCAAAGCTATGTTGCATATTCGGAACAACCTTATGGTGAGATGAATGTTAAGATACAATAAATTTCAAGCATTACGGTAAATAATGAAAACAACCACAACGATAGACAGCTCCGAAGCATTACGTATCGCTAAACGATTAAGCAATCATTGGAAACATAAATTTGATGTCACCAATACCGATGACCAATATCAAATTTTTATGCCAAAAGTGACAGTTGAATTATCAATACAACCTGATCAACTTCATGTCAGTATTGTGAATAAAGAAGAAATATCTTTAGAAGAATTAATACGACTAGAAAATGTCGTGCTTGATCATATCAATCGCATGGTTCAAGCTGACTATCAAGTTATATGGTCTAGAGAAAGTTAAAGAAAAACCGACATAAAGTCGGCTTTTCATTATTGTTGCTGTTTAAATTCAGTAACACGGCGAATTCGTTCTTCAGTGGCAGGATGACTTGCAAAGAGATCAAGAATTTTTGATTGATCTTCGTCTTCTCCCATATCATCACTCATACGTTTTAAAAAGTTTGCAAAATGCACTGTATCCATTTCATGTTTATGCATGAGTTCTAGCGCATACTGATCTGATTCTAACTCAAACTTCCGTGAATATCCTGCACCAATCATGGCAACTGGCAAAGTCGCAATTAAATCCGATCCATCACCAGTGATAGCAATATAAAGTACGCTGAATCCTAGGCTCGAAAGACCTTGTTGTAAGCTGTGACGTTTTAATAAATGTGCTTGTTCATGTGCCAAAACGCCGATAATTTCCTGATCATTCTTGGCAAGCTTCACTAATTCATCGGTGAGATAAATTGTATTGTTTGGCAATGCGAGTGCATTGGCTCCAAGCGAGGTACCTTCCCTAAATTTCAACTGAGCGGGACGACCCTCAGCAACATATTTCAGATAATCCGCGAGAATCCGATCCTGTCTTTGCTGTGATAACTGAGAAGGTTTAGTGTATTCGGCTAAATAAACTTCTGCCTGTCCACCCAAACGATTCAGCGTATTTTCTGGCAGCTGGAAAGCAACAATGTGCGATGCCGTCGGTATTCCCCATTTAATGACGGAGAAACCAAGTGCGACCACGAAAATAACACTAAAAATAATCAACGATGGTGTACGTTCAAGTTTCCATACTTTTTGATGAAAATTTTTATGCTCAACAGGCAACCATTCAGGAAGCTGACGCTCATGAAATTCAATCCTAGCGTCATGTGTTAACTCTAAAGCTGGATTACGTCGACCAATTTTACCAAGCAATACCATTTCATCTGCATGATAGTAGACTGTTTTCACTTCGCCTTTATCTGTATAACTGACAGCGATACTGTCTTGATTAGCAGGGCGAATCTGTGCTGTAAAAGGCTTAGAAAGAACACCATCATAATATGTCACTGTGAGAGGTTGATTCATTGAATTAACTCCTAAAGTGAAATATCAATATCAAAAATATCACTAATTTCTTCCGCGATGGCACTATGATCACTTTGCGCAATATTCATCATCAGGTTTGGATCATCATTTAATTCTAAGCTCATCGACTCAACTTGGTATCGATAAATGCGAATAGCAGCCCATGCTGACAATAATCCTAAACTTAAGATTCTAGCGATCCAATTACTCGCAACAATCCATGCATAGCGCCATTGATTACAACTGGTCTTAAACTGACTGCTGTTGAGTGTTGTGCTATTCCACGTAGTAATAAAAATTCGTGCCTGTATTAACGGACCAATAAACAACATTCCAATCGCATAAACGGCAAAGATCATCATCAGCATCATATCCATTCCATGACCACTGAGTATTGATAATGTCGAACCACCAAATCCGATGAGCATAAGAATCAATACAAAGAGAATCATGGGAACATATACTGCTCGCATATAACTAGGCCAGTCATTGTTTAATTGAAATTTGAGTTGTCCAACGTACAAATGATTAAGCGTATATTTTTTATAAATCCAAATTGCGACAGGGCTAAATATACCTAATGTAAAAATGGTGATAGCAAGCGCAATTAAAAATTGTTTATAGGCTTCTTTATTCGTGCCAGAAAAATAAAAACGACTGTTCCCAAATTTACTGTTGCGCGCATTAAATCGAATTGTGGCTCGTACCAACCATGGAAGAGCAATATAAATAATCAGTCCACCAAATGCTGCTATCGTCATATCCATATATGAGGCAATCGCAAATATTGCCCAAATGCCAATGGCTATCAGTCGACCAATCAAAATTTTAGTCGGTAAACCAGTAAAATCAAAAAAGCGATGAAAAAATTCGGTATTGTTATAAAAATATCTTAAACGACGTACTTTCGCCCATGGCGCATATAGGCTCAATGTCGCAATCGTCAATAAAATATTGACGATCCATATGCCAAAGTACTCCATCGCATTGCCATGAAATTTAAATTTAAATACTTTCCCCATATAAATCGGTCGATTTTCATCTGCATCAGATAATGGAAATGGATCGTTGATGAATGGTAAGGGTGCTTGTTCAGCGGAGTGTTCTGATGAATTCATTATTATTTTCTCTGATTATAAAAATGACATCCCGAGAGATGTCATCATTCAACATGGTTTAAATGTGATATCGCACACATTATAACGAACTTAAGTATGAATATCTTAAAATTCAAATGAGATTAATTTTGCAATTGTAAAGCATGGAATTGCAGATGATCATCAATAAAACTTTGGATAAAGAAGTATCCATGATCATAACCCTCATGCTCCCGCAATGTGAGCTTTTGACCTACGGTTTTACATGATTCAGCAAATAGTGCTGGATTAAGTTGAGCATAAAACTGATCTGCAACCCCCTGATCAATTAAAACTTCGTGATATAGAGCACCCTTTGCTTTCACGAGTTCATTCGCATCATGTGCTTTCCATAACTCACGTTCTTCTCCGAGGTAAGCTGAAAATGCCTTTTCACCCCATGGACAAATTGATGGCGCACAAATCGGTGCAAATGCTGAGACTGACTTAAATAAGTCTGGATACTTCCAAGCAAGCGTGAGTGCACCGTGTCCTCCCATGCTGTGACCAAAAATACCAATCCCCTCATCCTGTACAGGAAACGATGTAAGAACTAGAGAATACAGCTCCTGTATAAGATACGACTCCATCTGATAATGCTCAGCCCAAGGTGCTTGAGTTGCGTTTAAATAGAATCCAGCCCCTTGCCCTATATCCCAAGAATCCCCGACCGCCACGTCGTCACCACGAGGTGATGTATCCGGAGCAATCAATATAATTCCCAATTGTGCAGCTAAACGTTGTGCGTGTGCTTTGATGACAAAAGTTTCTTCAGTACAAGTCAAACCTGCAAGATAGTACAACGCAATACATTTTTGACCTTCGAGTGCCTGTGAAGGTAAAAATACAGAAAATTTAGTCGGATTTTTCAAAAACTTTGAATTGATCTGATAAACACGTTGTTCACCATCAAAACATTTATTCTTTTGAACCAATTCCATTGCACTGCCTCACACATTTAATTTTTAAAACATCATCGCATATTCGTAAACTGAGCACTATCACTCTGGTGTTCACTACTTACGGTTGATAATCCAACCTGAGGAAATAATCTCTTTTCAAGTTGCGGCAACATAATTTCCATATTCTTACCAATGACCCATTGTGGCTCTGATGGCATAAACCCTTGTGCATTTTCCCAATGCGCAATATTGACTGATGCATCTTCAAAGGCTTCACGTAAGCTATTTTTTTCACGCATCGCTAAATCAAAGAAAGCACGTCCAAAATAAGTCGAGTCTGCATCATTTGAACAACCAAAAGACTCTCGATCTGCTGCAGCTGCAGTAATGACTAATGTATCTGGCGATTGCAACGCTGGAATAAAACTACCAGAGAAACATGATGAAATCACAATGACTCTCCACCTGATCCCTGATTTATCAAGCGTTTGGCGCAACCATTTTGGATCTATGTCTTCCAAATCAATTGGCGTATTCTCCATTTGAAATTGGTTACTCAATCCATGGGAAGTCATATAAAGAAACAGGACATCACTTTCACGATTCATCTGAGCGCCAATACGTTGCAATGCCAAATCAATACTGGTCTTTGACGCAATTGGATATTCTTCGCGAGTCGCAGGATTATTAATTAACGCAATTGAACGACCAAAGGTTCCGAAACGCGTATCAAATTGATCTTTAAATCTTTGAATTTCCAATTTGAATACATCTTGATAACTTGCACCAGCTACGCCCATAAAATACCAATGAGAGTTCGCAAACTCTCCAAATTGGATCTGTTCAAGCGCCTGATTTAATAATCTGCTTTGCGCGTAAAATGATTGTTCTGAAATACTTGGAGGCGCCTCATCTACCTTCCAAATTGGTTGACTTTGTGACGAAATCTGCCACACAAAAAGTGTAAAAAACGTGGCGATCATGATGAGCAGTCGCTCCCACCAAGGCCATTTTAATTCACGCGAAAAAACCCAAACAACAGCTAAACTTTGCCAAACAAACAATAAAGAAAATATGTGCTGCAAATGATCAACAAGGAAATTAGGTTGATAGTCAAAGTTATTAAAATAATATTGGATAAGACACTGAATCAACACAATATGTGTGTCTAGTACTAACCAAAGTAATGCTGGCACCAACATCAAACGTGGATTATTAGTGCGCTGTGAAAGGAAAATCCCAACAATTAAAGCAATAAATGGCCAGAGCGCATAACTCACTAATCCTTGAGAGTTAAATTCTCCAGCACCACTCGATAACAACCAGCTAAATAAAGAGCTCGCTGAACCTCCAAGAATTCCCCAAAAAATAAGTTGAAGAATTGATGGCCTTACAATCTGTAGTGATTTCCTTGAACCTAAAAATAACCAAATCCCTGCAAGCTGGTTACTTTTTAAATCATGCCAAAAGTTAATTGAAGGTTTAAGGTCTATCATAAGATTACTGTGTAGGTGCTTGGATCAGCTTTTTTAAGTTTATGCTCGGTTAAATAATTATCAATGCTACTTTTAACTATATAACAATTTTTCGATTATTTTTGAGTCATTTACTAAACTACTCAGAAACAATCGTTTGAAAATAGGCATCAAATCGACATGCATCACCTAACCATTGATGATCAGGTTTTTGCGCATTGAGATAAACAGCATGCCTTGGTCGCTTTACAATAACTCGCTTAGCAACGCTTTGAGCCAATGCCAACAATTCTTCACCTAAATCCATCTCTCCATCTTCAGGCAACAGAAGATGTAACAGCTGCATTTGTTTTTTAACTTGCGCTTGTTTTTTAATGGCATTTTGATTCTGATCGCGCTGTGGAAACATTGGATCTAAATATACTACATCAGCATCGACGTGTTGGTTTTCACATTGCTTAAGATAATCAGCGGAATCTGAAAAAACCAGCTGAATACGCGCAACAATACTCTTTAAAAATGGGTCAAGACTCGCTTGTTGATGAGTAGATTCTAACAAAGTATATAAAATTGGATGTCGTTCAACTAATGTGACATTTGCCCCTAAATGTGCCATCAGTAAACTGTCATGCCCAAGCCCTGCGGTGGCATCAATGAGCTGGGGTTTTTCAGATAACTGGCATGCCCTCGCAATCATTTCAGATTTCAAGCTAGCACGTTTTAAGCGACCGACTTCGGCTTTCCAATCAGGTTGCATACGCATGCCCTGTGCGCACAGCCACAACCCATCTTGATCAACACAAAGCGCAAGTTCAGGATGATGTCTGAAAAATCGAGCATTCAATTTTTCAACCTCTTCGATTGTTGACTGCACCCCACGAGAAGAAAGCACAGCATTAAAATGCTGTGCTTTCTCAAGAAAATCTCGTTCAGCAAATAAGCGTATTTCGCTTACCATAATTTCCAACCTGTAAATGCAAAGAGAAGGATCACTAAACCTGAAGCAATTCGATACCAAGCAAAAATCATAAAATCACGTTTTGCGACATAGGCAACCAAAGCTCGAATGAGTAATAAAGCTGAGACAAATGAAACAATCAACCCAGTTGTCAACACTGCCCAATCTTCAGCAGTCTGGAACACATCATAGCTTTGATATAAATCTAATAATCCAGCACCAATAATGACTGGAATTCCAAGAAAGAATGAAAATTCGGTCGCTGCTTTGCGGGAAACGCCTAAAAACATTGCCCCGATGATCGTAGCACCAGAACGTGATGTACCTGGGATCAAAGAGAGCACTTGAATTAAACCAATCCAAATTGCATCTTTATAACTGAGCTCTTCAACTTCTTTGACACGTATTCTTGGGGGATTTTTTTCTACCCAAATGATAATTAAACCACCCACAATCAGGCCAATTGCAATCGCGTAGTTATTAAATAATAGCTCTTTTACTGTTTGCCCAAAGGTCAAACCTATTGCAACAATTGGGATTGAAGCCAAGATTAAACCAAATCCGAGTCTTCTACCTTGTGCTTCGCCAGTGACCATACCCGTTGCAGCACCCCATAAGCGCGACCAATATTCATAAATAACCGCTGCGATTGCCCCCATTTGAATGGCAATCACAAAGACATCACTTTTTTCCTTGGTCCAGAAATTCATGAGTTCAGCGGCTAAAATTAAATGGCCTGTACTAGAAATGGGTAAAAACTCAGTAATACCTTCAACGATACCCATAATTGCCGCTTTAAGCAGCAGTAAAAGATCCATAGAAATTCCTAATTATGCTTTGCCTTGTTCTGGAATTTTTTTCCACGCATTGTCACGTAAATAAACGGGTAGTGCGAGATCGGCACTGAGCCAGTGTTTTTTTAAAGCATGTTCACGTGCAATCGTCGCTATATCCTCAGCAGTTGCTTGGACATTTGAATAATCATTTAATTCGGGATGAATACATTTTGTTCCCGAACCAATCATTTGAAACTTTTGATAGGCTGCAGCATTTTCATAATTTAATAATTGCTCTTCATCCACCAACTGCATTAAACCTTGAGCATTTAACTGAAAACTTGCGATGTAGACCTCACTCATTCTTGCATCAAGTACAGCCGTAACTTCTGTCAGTTGATACATTCGATAAGCAGCCTGTGCCAGAGCTTGAAGGGATGAAACAGGAATCACAGGCACGTCATGTGACCATGCAAGTGCCTGAGTGACTGCTGCATTAATACGCACACCGCTGAATGAGCCAGGACCACGACTAAAAGCGATCGCATCCAAATCTGAAACGTGTACTTCAGCTTGCTGAAAAGCTGCTTCAATCATTGGGAGGATAGATTGGGTCTGCGCTTTTGCACGATCATCTAGTTTATAAAAAAGTACTTGATTCTCATCAATTAACGAAACTGAGCACTGCTCATTGGCAGTTTCTAATGCAAGCAATTTCATGCATGCCCCTATAAATCGTTAAAAATGGTGCTAATCATACTCCACTCGAATTATTCCTGCGAGAGCAGATCTGTTCAGATTTAGTGATTATTGAACGCTGGTATCAATCTCAACACTTATATTTAAAATTCAAATTTTTCAAGCTGAGTGAAATTTTTGAAATGATGCGCATAATGCATCGCACTCATTTTGAGTTTAGCTTCTGCAAACTCATCTAATGTTTTAATTACTTTGCCAGGAGAGCCCATCACCAATGAATTATCTGGGATGATTTTACCTTCTGGAATCAACGCATTCGCGCCAATAATGCAATTTTTACCGATTACAGCATTATTTAATATGACGGCGTTGATACCAATCAAACTATTATCTCCAATCGTACAACCATGTAACATTGCTTGATGACCAATGGTGACATATTGCCCAACATTCAATTCAATGCCGGGATCAGTGTGTAAGACGGCATTTTCTTGAATATTACTGAAATCACCAATACGAATTTTGCAGTTATCCCCGCGTATTACCGCACCAAACCAAACACTCACCTCTTGTCCAAGTTCAACATCGCCAATCACAGTGGCATTTTCTGCAATCCATCCATTCCATGGTTGAATCGTCGTTGAAGGGGTTTTGTCTTGAAATTTGTACATCATATGCAGCAATCCTATGCATTTAATATTTTAATGTTGTTTGAAAATTGAAGATTTAAAACTTGGGGAATTGAGCAAAAAGGGCCAGTTTTTTTTATAATTTAAGCCATACTGAAACAACGAAATCAGGATCCTTGCTGTAAGACCCCATATCACCTCATTCTCAACTCTTAAACTTGGAAAATAGATTGATTGCTTAGCCAATCGAACTTCATAAGGTGTTGGGCGAGCATCCATCATTTCGCGGATTGAAGCAAAAAAAATACGATCGATTTCTGTAGGTTGTGGGACAAGCTTCACATTAGGCGGTATCAATCCAACAACAGGTTTTACTAAAACACCCGCTTTTGAGCGCTCTGAAGGCAGATCACCTAGCAACTTTACATCGAACGGATTCAAAGCCGTTTCTTCCCATGCTTCTCGGAGTGCAACGACAATATTACTGGTGTCGTTCGGATCTCTTTTTCCTCCTGGGAATGACACTTCACCCGCATGATTATTCATATAAATAGAGCGACGCGTCAGCAGAATTTTAGGATCATCTTCATTGGTGATTGCAAGTAATACTGCAGCATCAGCTTTTTGAATGCGTTTAGAAAACCTAAGGTGTTGTTGCAGTTGCAATGTTAATGAATGATCCATCATCTTGAATAGCTCGATCTCTCTTTTTTATTCTCATCCCATCATATATGAAATTTTGTGCATAAGGCTATAAATGATGCGAAAGTTATTTTTTTGGGGTATGCTGAATCATCTCATTTTTACTTGACAGCATATGCCTTTTTGCACGGCCTGTGGGCAACCGACGACCGAACAGATTCCTTTAGGTGATCATAAAGTACGCCAAGTCTGTACGCATTGTAAGACCATTCACTATGTGAATCCAAAGGTCATTTGTGGAGCCTTAGCGATTTGGGAAGATAAAGTACTCTTATGTCGTAGAGCGATTGAGCCGCGCTATGGTCTTTGGACGCTACCAGCAGGATATATGGAACTCTTCGAGACAATGGAGCAAGGTGCAGCTCGTGAAACTCGTGAAGAAGCTGAAGCTGAAGTGGAAATTGAGCAATTGTACTGTATGTACAATATCCCTCGTATTGGTCAAATTTACGTATTATTTAAATCTCACCTTGTTGAAGGTAAATTTGGAGCTGGTGAAGAAACCATCGAAAGTCGTTTATTTGAAGAACACGAAATTCCATGGGATAGTTTAGCTTTCCCAAGTGTTGAACGAACGCTTCGTCATTATTTTGAAGACCGAAAATCGAATCATTTTCCTACACACTTAGAGACCTTAGGTACTCGACTTGATCAAACAGGTTAAAAAAACTCCATCTCATAAGATGGAGTTTTTTTGGTTAAGCTTTTCGACCTATTTGATAACAAGGTGTTAAAGCAATTTCAATTGTTCCTGTTCTAAGCTTTGCTAGATTAAGTTGTTCAGTCGTTGGTTTATTCTCTGGAATCGAATTGTACGTGTGTTGGTATGTCGCATGCGTATTCACCCATTCAGCTGCGGCTGTAGAGCCCTTAGTATCCCAACTCGTGATATTAATACCCGCTCTTATGTCATTATTTACGATTAAGTTTTGTAAATTTAAACGTACGCCTCCAGATGACACAAGTTCACTATTAGAATCGACTCCAAAGTCTGGTCTGTTATTTAGTCCAGCTCTGACCCCATTTAGGTTCCCAAAAATTGGATTCGCTAGAATCATACGTATTGTCAGAGATTTATCATTTGCAGTTGAATATGTTGTGCCTGTCGTACCAATAATGAATTGTTGAACATCCAATTCATCGGTCATGGTTGAAGTATTCTTAATGCTTGGACAAGTGGTAGATTTTAAACTCGATGCAGTACGATTGGTTCGTATATCTCCATTTTCATCAATGACAATACTCACTGTTTGTGATGGAATCGTTTTATCATTAAAGTTAAACACTAAATCTGCGTATAATGGGAAAATAATTTGATCCCCAGCTTCAACATTTTTACGTGTTTTGAACACTTTACGATCTAAATAGCTCACTGGACTGTATTTTAGAATATCAAGCTTACCTGTATAGCGCTCAGAATTGACATCTTGACGCCACTCCCCATATACCTCAGTGCTTGTAGGTGTATCCTTGCTGCCTAAGAATCCTTGATAAGCATACTGATTACCAGGAATAATGGATTGACCAAACAGAGTTCCTTTATAGATTTCTAATTTGTCATTTGAAGATTCAATACTTTTAAAAACTAAAGGTTTTTGTATTTTTTGTGAGATATTATTCAACCAATCTTTTGAATTAGAAACGACATCTAATTTTTCAGGTGGTACTTGATTGATTAATAATACTCGTGCTAACTCTTCTGAAGTATTACTACCCGTAACAATTGGTTTCCCTCTCCACTGTGAGAGATAACCACTCGCATAACCTTCGCGCGTAGTAATTACGCTCATATCAGCAATTGCTTGATTATTGTTTAGGCTTGAGCCGTGAAACCCTGCGAAATTAGTATTTTGTCCAATAAAGAGTAAGTGATTGGCCTGATAAATACCCACACTTCTCATTCTGATGATCTGTTGTGCTACTTTTTCCGCATCATCAATTGATACCTTATCGACATCTAACCATGGTTTCAGGATCTGAACATAACTGCCATTGTTGAACTCATTGGCCGTTATATTTTGGCTGATCACTTGAAGACCATCCAAATTGTCTTTTGACAGCACAACTTGCTGTATATCACCAGGTACATTACTGATTTGATCTACACCTAATGTTTGCAAAATTCGTATAATTCCGACCATTGCGTTATAGGTAGGATCGGACATATTAAAATTTTCAATTGGCTTACCAGTTAGCCCTTGAGCCATATCTTGTACACCAATCTGAATATAAACATCACTCATTTTCTTAGGCACAATTGAACCTAGATCGACCGTCCCTAACTCAATTTTTCGAGCACTGGCTTCACCCTGAATATAAAATGTAACTTTGTCTCCCACTTGGCATGAACCAGTTGCAACATTAGGATCGAGTTCAGTTCGATAGTGATTCAGTTTGTCAGTACTACAATCGAACTTTAGTCCCTCTACAGGATAGTCCAAGACAAATCCAAGACAATTAGCATCATTTGAGGTTAAACAACCATTAGAGGTTGTAACGGAACCACGGTTAGGATCTTCATTTATTTTAGCACTCTCTCCACCACATCCAGTCAGTGCTAAAAAAAGCGTGGAAAACGTGAATGGGATAATATTAGACTTTTTCATTCTAGTTCTCTTTTATTTGATGGCCTTAAGCTTTAGCTGACCAGTATTCACGAGTTTTTGATTTTGAATATCAATTGATTCGACTAAAGGGGTGAGTAATAAATATCGTGTTTGAGGTGGTTTTTTTAATATACCTTCGAGTGCAGAGTATGTCGTGACGTTGGCTTGAGTATCTGTACTTTTAAAACCAGTCGCTCCCTCTAAAATGCAACCTTGCTGATCCAAAAATACTGCAATCGGCCAATAAAAAGTTGGGTTATTTTGAGATGAAGCAAATGATTGAATTTGAATCTGATCAATTGATTCATCTAACTCCACCACCTCGTAAGCAAAACGTTCTTTCAATGGCGCAACTGGCCATAAACCAATTTCACCTTGAGCACCCTTCAAACGCTTAGCTTTCTGAATTTTTTTATCTTTAAAACATGTATGTTCCAAAGATTCCGCAAGATCTTTTGCTTCAATACGCATATACGTACTCGATAAAGCCATTGCTTCTTTCGCTGTAGGCTCTGTCGGCTGTAGGAACTGAGATAAAACGGCTTTGGTAATCCCTTTTTGTCGCTCAATTGTTTCAAAACGAGCTGCACCTACACCCTGCGTATCAGGAACTACATAAAACCGTTTTCTTCCTTCCAGATTAAACTCACGATCTTCAAGATATTCATGATCAATGTATTCAACACCATCAATCAGAGTTACAGGACTTCCTGTTTCAGCTTTCAGTGAACCACCTGCTTTTTTGCTATCTGAAATCTGCTCAACAGGTTGAACGCTTTCTTTAGAATTTTGATCGTGTGTAGATTTATTTTTTGTTAATGACTGCTCATGTTTCGTATTGACTTTAGTCTGTGCAAGATCAATTTTCGTCATTTGATCTTGAGTCTTTTTTTCAACACTCACTGTTGATTGTTCAACATTGTCATTTTGACTGCGCCCAACTGATTTGCTCGCTGTAGGAGCTTTAATACTCGGCTGAGCGATTTCAACATGTATTTTTTTAGGCTCATCTGCTGGTTTTTTTTGAATGATTTTTGGCTGAATATTTTCTCTTTGAACTGATTTTTGATTTTTAATAGATTCGTTTTTTTGAGCACTAGATGCAGCTCTTTCGATGACAATCGGTCTGCCATCTGGACCTATAATTGTGTAAAAGTCTTGGGCATACAATGTAGGACTTACTAAAAAAGAACCTGTACATATAACACAACCGAGAGACTGGCTCACTCTTGTTTTTATTTGTTTAAA
The DNA here is from genome assembly GCF_056779765.1 of Acinetobacter sp. 24-47-62. Lineage (NCBI taxonomy): Bacteria > Pseudomonadati > Pseudomonadota > Gammaproteobacteria > Moraxellales > Moraxellaceae > Acinetobacter > Acinetobacter sp. 24-47-62. Next base: position 18,080 of record NZ_JBWYIN010000020.1, on the reverse strand, counting down.
TTGCTCAAGATTTAAGTCCATTACCATCTCGTTCTATAATTAATACCTAAAATCGTAACTTTGGTATTTGTCGATACATTTAAGCCTGCATATGGATTAAGTAATAAATTATCCACGGCGTCTAGATTGGCTAGGCTACTTGATCCCGCTGGAATTCTATCGCGGCTACGCAGGAACCCGACTGATAAATCAATATCTGTATCTTCATCAAAACGGTAACCAATACCCAATCCAAACAATTGTGCATTATTGATCGGTACCATTGTATTCCGCTTTCCATCTGGAATCGCACTTGTTCTAGGTTCATAACCAGCACGGAATTTCAAACGGTCATTGGCAGAATATTCAATGCCAACGCCCCAACTCCATGGAGATTGAAAACCTAGAGGCAGAGATAAAGAAGAGTCTGTTACATCATTAGATAACAGTTTTGCAATCTTCAGAGCAGAAATTTGACGATCGAACTCAAATTTAAACTTATCCCAAGCCGCATAGTCAGTCCATCCCACATCGAAATTTACCTGTAAGTCCGGGAATACTTTGTACTTAATCCCCGCTTGGAAATGTGCTGGATATTCTAAATCCATAGACATTAGACCAGTTTCAATCGCAGGTACATAGTTTGGAAAACCAAGTATGGTTGCCAAAACTTGCCCCGTAGGTGAGGAGTTTAGTCCTTTGATTAATTCTCGGGATGCGTTTCCATTTTCTACAATATATTTACCCTTCAAGCGCATTTTAGCACCGCTTTGGTAAACCAGCCCCAAACCAAACTCTTCAGTGGGTTCCCACAAGACACCTAAGTTGTAGCTTGGTGATAAACTCTGCTCCATTTCAACATTGATTTTCCCGAAAGTTGAAAATGGATTCATGCCCTCATTGGTATTACATAAGCCGAATAACAAAATATTCGTGACAATATTGTCATTCCCTCCACGGAAAGGGGCACAGACAGACTCATCCACCATCCGAAGAAGACCAATCATTTCATTTGGAAAACGTAAATCTGTTTTCATGGCAATGGCTTGATAAGACATGCCCACTGAAGCACCAATTGAAAGTTCATCATTTACTTGATATGCAATCGATGGTGATAAATATGTAATACGCTCCATGGCAACTTGCTGCCCCATGAAGTTACCCGGATTACCATCTTCTGCACCGAAACCTGCAACCAGAGGTGCATAAACTGCAGTAGCGAAAGTAAACTTAGATCCTGGTGGGTTGTAGGAGATTCCTCCAGTTGGAGCTGCTACTGGCCATCCCTCTCCTAAATCCACCATTTTTTTCAATATAGGAATATATAAGGATGCGTACTCGACATCACCTCTCACAGAATCCTTAAAATCAGTACAGAGGTTTGATGGATTATCAAGCGCATCATTACAGATTAATGGATCATCAGAATATCCAAAGACGTCATAACCTGATGGCGCTGAAAATTCACGCTGAATATCAAAATTAGCAACTAAGCCTTGAACGTCGGTTTGTAAACCTTTGAGTTTGGTTAAACCCGCAGGGTTAAAGTGAATTGCACTAATCCCGGGTGGATCTGCAGTGACAGCATTACCCATTGATAATGAGCGTACATCTACAGATAAATTCTGCCCAAGGTGTGCAAAGACTTGCGTACTACATCCACTCAGAACAATTGCTATAACTAAAGGATGCAAACGGAATTGACTCATTTCCGAACTCCTTTAGCTTGCTTTTTTCTTACCGAAGCCAAGTATATCTAATGGGAACGATAGGCCGAGAGAAACATCTGGAGAGTCTTCAGTTAAACCGATACCTATCGTTCCATTGACAATCGTCTTCGGACTAACACGTACACCGAGTGCCACCGCAAACATAGAGCTGGTCTGAGTCGCAGGCTCGTAATATTCACCTGTATCATATGTAAATTTGGTACCCATGTTCATCGATTGCTGATAAGACATGGTCAAGGAGACATCATAGTTAAATGAATATGCAAACCCGAACGAGAATCCAGCCGTAACACCGGGTTCAAAAGTATCTAAAACACGGTTACGCCCGGTTAAACCTTCACCTTGAGTATTTCCTCCCCCTCGGATTTGATTTAAGCCAGATTCTTTAAAACCATAATTTGTTGATACTGACGCAAACAATACAACTGGATCAATATATTTTGTTGTACTTGCACCAACACCAACTGAATAATACCCCTTACCTGTTGAGAGATCCGTCAAAGGATTAATTTCATAGGGGCTATCACCTGTTTTTGTCGATAGATTACCAAACAAAATAAGTGGCAAACGACCTTCTTTCAGTGGAAATGGCTCCCAACGCGCCCCTAAACTAATATCACCCAATCCAGCAGTGGTCGTATCTTTGACACTATCAGACTTTGCAACCAATGGAATTGAAGCGTTTAGCGTGATGTTATCTCTTAAACCATATTGCGCTGTGATGGTATTGGTAATCGTATGATTTGCATCTTCATCAATACGAAGTTGATACAATTGTCCTTCATCGATCGAAGCATTTATTTGTGAATCCCGATAGTACGAATAATCAAGATCATAGAACGTTGAAAACTCACCACGCTTAATCAGTGAATATTGTCGCTCATTAGAGGAAAAAACTTCCTGCAAGTTAGTCTCTTGCGTCGCATCACCTTCTTTTTGTTGGAGCGCATTTGCAGCCTGCCCTTCAACACCTGGCTTAAGAGAAGGTGTTGCATCAACATTTTCAGTAGATTCTGCCGTATAACTTGATTGTGCTTGTTCAAGCTCGGTCGCCGAACTATTTTCAGTATTATTTTGAGTATCTTGAGAAATATTCTCTTCTGATGGAGCTTCAACTGTTTCGGGTGCTGCATAGACGCCTGTGACAATCATTTGAATACTGATTGCGAGTAGCGTTCTTTTCGTCCATTGATTATTCATTTTACTTCCTACCACAATTCTTCATTATTTGGATTTTGTTTCAATTCAATTTAATTGCATTTAAATTACTTACGTTTATAGTAAAGCCGCATATATGTTGTAATGGGTTGATTATACGTTGGAGATTTGGGATCAAGATCTAATACTTTACGCATAGTTGAGGCTTTATCTGCGATTTTATTCATATAATCTGACGAAAATTGTGCATCAACTAAGGCGTAACGGTTAATTGTTGCATCATCGACATGTCTTAAATCTGTTTCTTGTAATGCCAATAGATCTTTCTGTTGAGATTCAGGAACGTTCACTAAAAATAAGGTATTGTTTTCCCAAATTTCTTTAAATCGTGCTTCATCAAAACTGATATTTCCTAATGCAGGGTCAGCAACATAAACCCTTCCATCTTTATATGCTTTGTATACAACAAAGTGCTTAAAACCTGCATAGTGAATTGGAACAATAGCAGGTTGTGTCTGTTTAATCAGGTCTTTGAATTCACCACGGTACCCCCCACTTTCATAACCTAAAGCAGTGACGAAGCGCTTCATATCCAATAATGAAAAGCTTCTACGCTCAATGATTCGATCATACTCGCCAAATCGCAACAATCCCTCCATGGTTTGTTGTTCTGTCAAATTTAGACCAGCGTGACCATTAAGAACTGTCGTCAACGCCGCAGAACCACAACTATAGTCATACGCTTGACGAACTATTCCTCTAAACTGATTTTCGATAGCCGGCTTGATAGCTACAGGTTCACGGTGATTTTTTGTATAAGATAGATGTCGTGAGTCTGCAATCTCACTGTAATAAACTGCTTCGCGTGGTTTTTCTTTAATTTCGAGAGCATGACTCGCAAAAAAATACATAATTGCAGAGCCTAAAGTAATTTCTATCATAATGTTAACTGTTCTAGTTCGGCGTACTTGCCTTTATGATTCTGTAGTTGGAGTTTGCACTCACATTTATTCTTATATTCAGAATACCTTTTTCATCCTAAAAATACAGTACTTTTACTTTTTAATTTCAAATTCGCAAAATTTAAAAAACGCGTGATCAACACGCGTTTTTTGTATAAAAACTTAGTGACCAGAAATTTTGATTGAAGTGCTACCCAAATTCAAACCTTGAACTTCGATTGAACCGATACTCTTATTAGCTTCACCTAAAGAAACTTTTTGGATGTAAGCATTCAATGGTGATTGAGCTGGGCTGATATATAATCCATCTTTTGTTACACCAATTTTGGCGTCAGCATTCAGGTTTTTACTGCCTGAACTTGTAACTTTCAAGCCCTCGATTCCAATGCTACCACCGCCCGATGTAGATGTATCATTAATAGTTAAGCTTGTAGATAAACCACCAGTGATTTCAGAATCAACAACAATCATAGCGCCTTGAGGTGCATTACCTAATTGAACGTTTGCTTTGGTTGCACCCAATGATAATGTTAAACCTGTAATAATTTGTTTTTCAGAACCTTCAACAACACCACGAACATTGTCATCAGAACTGTAAGTGCCAGAGCTTGCAACCCCAATAGAACCAACATTGATGTCTAAAGCACCAGTTTCAGCAAGAACATTAAGTACCGCTTGACCACCAACATCTGCGGCATCAACTTTCAACGTTGCTAAGTTTTGAGTATTTCCAGTACCCTTTGAAATCGTTAAACCGTTAACCGTGATTGCACCAGCACCAATTGTTGGATCAGCAGTGCCAGCTGTATTAATGGTCGTATCACCGAATGTCAAAGCGCTATTTGTAAAACCATCATTATCATGAATATATAACTTATCGATTTCGATACCAGCAGTTGTATCAATGGCAATAGTAATACCATCTTGACCAGTCGTTGCGCTGAGTGATGCATCATCCATTGCCTGCATCGCCATAGCATTCACGCTCACCGCCATTGAAGAAACTAAAGCCAATTTTGTGAATAATTTCATTATGTACTCTCCCAAGAGCATTTTTTTCATTTTTTTGACTGCTCTCCGTGTTTCTGAAGTTTTTATAATTTAACGACTGAAACTTCATCCTTGAGCAGTTCGCTTTGCAGTATTAAGTTAACCTTATGTTATCTTATGATCAATATCTGTTAAGAAAATTCGACCTATTCCCGATAAATGGCATAAGTGTGAACTAGTATTAAATGGGTGATGCAAATTTTCTGAAAAGAGTGTAACAAGTCACAAATGTTAAGTGCTTCATTTTTTAAACAAAACTTAAAAATTTCAGGACTATGTAAAGCTGATTTTTTGCAAAAAATTGGTTCATTGACAGGATTGGTATATCTTGAAAATCAGGATTTACCGATTATCGGATTTTTGCCAAAAAAATATTGCGTTTATATAAACGGCGGATTCAGTCAATTTGTGCGTTGCTCTGATTTTAATTATCAGTATGAAAGTCAATTTTCTTCACTCAAAGATTTTGTTCAATGTAGTGAAAATCCACTTTCTGACTCTGCACGCCATTATTTCAGAGGTGGTTACATTGGATACTATGATTATAATTTTGCAGCAAATTTTCAAATCAACACCAAGGTAAAAAAACAACCACAATTGTTTTTTGGCTTGTATGAAAGCTATTTGATTTATGAAAATAATGATTGGATTTTCTATAGCACTGAACATAATGCCGATTGCCTTTATACGCAATTATTAAACTGCATTCAGCAATCTAGTCCATCATCATTTCAACTCAGTTCACCCATGCAAGCACGTTGGACTAAACAACAATATCGAACTGCATTTCAACGAGTACAAGATTACATTGTTGCTGGGGATTGTTACCAAATTAACTTAACTCAAGAGTTTGTAGCACAAGCTGAAGGTGAACTACTCAGTGTAGCAAAACCTTTTTGGGCACTCACAAATGCTCCTTATGCTGCTTATCTTAAAATTGATAACCTTGAACTTTTGAGCTGTTCACCTGAGTTATTTATTGAGTTTAGACCCAATAAAAAAATGATCACTAAACCGATCAAAGGCACCATGCCACGCTTTAAAGATCCTCAAAAAGACCAAGAATCCAAACAAACACTCATCAACTCTGAGAAAGATAAGGCCGAAAATCTGATGATTGTTGACCTTCTCAGAAATGATTTAAGCATTTATGCAGAAACTGGCACTGTCAAGACACCAAAATTATTTAACATTGAAAGCTTTAATCAAGTCCACCACATGGTCAGTGAAATTGAAGCGACGTTAAAATCCGATGTTCATCAATTAGATGTTTTACACGCAGCGCTCCCCGGCGGTTCAATAACGGGGGCACCCAAAATTCGAGCGATGGAAATTATTGAAGAACTTGAAGGATCCCCACGCGGTGCATACTGTGGCTCTATTGGTTATTTCAATTTTGATGGAACTGGCTCTTGGAATATTTTGATTCGAACAATTCAAAAATATCAGCAAGATGTATCTATTTGGGCAGGTGGTGGCGTTACAATCAGTTCAGATTGCGATGCAGAATATCAAGAATGTTTTGATAAGGTTGATGCTATGCTAAAACTGATGAATCAATGGTACGAATCATAAAAAAAGCGACCTATCTGGTCGCTTTTTCCACAACAAAAATTTGCAGCACTTACACTTTTAAAATGTCATTCTTCAAGGTGTCTACTAAACGTTGATTTTGCTCATCGGTACCAATGGTGATACGCAAATACTGATTAATACGTGGTTTATTAAAATATCTTACGATAATGCCACGCTCTCGCAATTCATTTGCAAGCTGACCTGCATCTTTGCTTGGTAAAGTTGCAAATATAAAATTTGCGGCAGAAGGCAACACTTCAAATCCTAAAGATTGCAGTTGCTCAACTAACTTTATACGACTGGCAATCACTTTGGCATTTTGCGCTTCGAAATAGCCTTGATCCTCGAAAGACGCCACTGCAGCGGCAATCGCAAAACGATCCATTGGATATGAATTGAAGCTATTTTTTACCGCTTCTAACGCTGCAATTAAATGCGGCTGTGCAATCGCAAACCCGACCCGTAATCCTGCAAGCGAACGTGATTTCGAGGTCGTTTGACAGACCACCAAGTTGTCATATTTTTCTACGAGAGCCACTGCAGATTCAGCACCAAAGTCTACATATGCCTCATCAATCACAACCACTGAATTTGTGTTCGATTGAAGTACTTCCTCAATTGCAGACAAATCCAGTGCAATACTGGTAGGGGCATTTGGATTGGTGATAATGATGCCGCCATTCGGTTGCTTATAGTCATCCACAACAATTTCAAATTTTTCGTTTAAAGGCAAAATTTGAGTTTTCACACCAAAAAATTGGCTATAAACAGGATAGAAACTGTAGGTAATATCTGGATAAAGAATTGGCAAATCTTGAACAAAAAATGCCTTAAAAATATGAGCTAAAACCTCATCAGAACCATTACCAACAAACACGTGCCCCACTGGAACATGTTGCTGTTTCGCAATTGCTTGCTTTAATTCCAATGCGTCAGGGTCAGGATACAAACGTAAAACATTCGCGCCATTTGCTAAAACTTGTTGTACCGCTTCTACAACTTTTGGAGATGGTGGATACGGGTTCTCGTTGGTATTCAATTTTAAAAGATTTTGGATTTTGGGTTGTTCACCAGGCACATATGGCTCTAGTTCACGTACTTCTGGACTCCAAAAACGCATTTGTTCTACTGTAATATTCATTTTTAAATTCTCTAAATTCCCCTCACTGACTAAGGAGGTTAGGGAGAGATTTTTTAATTACCCTCACCTAACCTCACTTGCATTTCGATTTCAAGCAATGCTTAAAAACAGATTTAGAGAGGAATATTCATACCAAATTTATGGTTTAAATTACTGATAACGATATCGCGCTGAACGAGCGTGAGCATCTAAGTTTTCTTGCTGTGCAAGAATATCTGCTGTTTTCGCTAAAGTTTTCACGCCATCTTCTGAACACATGATTAAGCTTGAACGCTTTTGGAAATCATACACCCCGAGTGGTGATGAAAAACGTGCCGTACCCGAGGTTGGCAATACATGGTTCGGACCTGCACAGTAATCACCAATTGCTTCAGGCGTATAACGCCCCATGAAGATAGCACCTGCATGGCGAATACTTTCAGCCATTTCTTGTGCTTCATCTAAACATAGCATCAAGTGTTCAGGGGCAACTTGGTTGATCAATTCCACACCTTCGGCACGGTCTTTAACTAAAACGAGCGCACCACGATTAGCAATAGAAGTTCGTGCGATTTCTGCTTTAGGAAGTGCTTTTAAGTGCTCTTCAATTGCAATCGCGACATCATGAAGCAGTTGCTCGTCTGGCGTAATAAATACAGCCTGAGCAACAGTATCATGCTCTGCTTGAGACAGAAGATCCATTGCAAGCCATTCTGCATTATTGTCCCCTTCAGCATACACTAAAATTTCTGAAGGACCTGCAATCATATCAATACCTACCTGACCAAATACGGCGCGTTTTGCTGCTGCAACAAAACGATTGCCCGGTCCAGTGATCTTGTCTACTGCTGGAATAGTTTCAGTACCATAGGCCAATGCTGCAACCGCTTGTGCACCACCAATCGTAAAAACTCGAGTGACACCTGCCAAATACGCAGCTGCCAACACCAATGGATTTAAATCACCATTTGGTGCAGGCACAACCATAATAATTTCAGGCACTCCTGCGACGTGAGCAGGAACAGCATTCATGAGTACTGATGATGGGTATGAAGCCAAACCACCTGGCACATAAATTCCAACACGGTCAAGCGGCGTCACTTTTTGACCTAAGGTGTTACCCAAAGCATCAACATAGGTCCAACCATCTTGTTTTTGTGCCTGATGGAATTCACGGACACGATTTGCAGCTAACTCTAAAGCTTCTCGAACTTCAGTCGTTAAATGATCAAATGCAGCTTTAAGTTGCTCTTGTGTCAGTTCTAAATCTGAAAATTGATGCGCTGGATGTCGATCGAACTGTTGTGTGAGTTTGAGAACATGAGCATCACCATGTTGACGAACATCGGCAATGATTTGGTCTACTGTTTTTAAAAGTTCTGGGTCACTCACGGTTTCAAAAGCGAGCAAGTCAGCAAAGTCTTGCTTGAAGTTTTGATCTTGAGTCGATAAACGTCGCATCAATTTATCCACAATGAAATTAAAGGGAAGCTTTAGTTTACCTGTTTTCTGTTGATTTGTGGGCATCTTCATTCAACCAACTCGTATAGAGATCATTGAAAATAACTTTTGATTAAATTGAATTTTCTTTTCAGCTATATTCTTAAAATTATTCGTTTTTATTCGAGGTAATTTTAGATGAAAGAAATAGAAAAATATGTTGGATACTATTTAGGTGTTTATGTCGTTGTTTTAGCTATTTGTGGATTCTTTCAATACTTTTATTACTGTCAAGGTCAATCATTGATGTGTGCCGTTACTAAAACTGGAATCGTGGATATAGTAACTGTAACCGCTTATATACTGACGCCAATAGTTGCAATTATCGGATTCTTAAACTGGAAACTGCAGCATAACTCACTAATTCTTGCAGATGAAGCTAAAGAATTACTCATTGCAATTAATGATGATATTAGAATATTTACAGATATCTCATCCTTTTTTAGAACTATTAATCCTGATTTAAAAATTCAGGAAATATATAACTAAGATATTTCACATTTTTTAAGAGACTTATCCACTAACTCATCGAAAATACTTTCCAAATCAATGATACTCTATGAATTAAATGATGATCCTAATTTCTTTAAAATAAGAAATGATTATTCCTTTTTCTTAAACCAACTTGAAAGAACAATATTTAACTGCTTAAATCACAATTTATCAGCAGGTGAAATATTAGATATCCTTGATTCTTATAGAAATTTATTTATGAAAAATAATAAGATCTATAAACGGCAAGTTAGAAAATATATTCTAGCAGAATAAAAAAACCGCCCTTTCGGACGGTCTATCAAACATAAATTAAATTATGCTTTTTTAGCTGCTTCACGTTCATCCACCGCTTTTTCAAGCTGTGCAAGAATCGGATTAAGTAAGGCTTGCTTACGCTTAAAGCTCGCTTTGTTCACGATTAAACGAGAAGACACTTTGCAAATTTCTTCAAGAGGCTCTAAGCCATTCGCGCGAAGTGTATTACCTGTGTCCACGACGTCGACGATGTAATCACCCAAACCAACCAATGGTGCAAGCTCCATCGAACCGTAAAGTTTAATCACATCAACTTGCTCACCTAAGCTCGCATAGTATTGACGCGTCAAATTCACGTACTTGGTCGCGATCTTCAAACGACCTTTCGGACGCTCCATACCCACTTTGCCCGCTGTCATTAACTTACAGTTTGCAATTTTAAGATCTAATGGTTCATAGACATTTTGTGCACCATGTTCCATCAGTACATCTTTACCTGCAACACCAATATCAGCCGCACCATTTTCTACATACGTTGGTACATCAGATGCACGTAAAATTAAAATTCGAACATGTTTATGCGTCGTAGGAAAAATTAATTTACGCGATTTATCTGGGTCTTCTAAAAGATTAATCCCTGCTGTTTCTAGCAATGGCAATGTCTCTTTTAAAATACGACCTTTACTTAATGCTAAGGTTAAACCATGATCAAAATTGCCCATTACGTCAAAATTAGGATCATCGTTTCTCATATCGCTCATTAACTTACTCGCTCACTCGCTTAATTTGGGCACCTAAACCTTGTAATTTTGCTTCAACATCTTCATAACCGCGATCAATGTGATAAATACGGTCAATTAAAGTCTCTCCTTCAGCAGCTAAAGCAGCCAAAACTAAAGAAAATGAAGCACGCAAATCTGTTGCCATAACAGGTGCAGCTGAAAGTTTTTCAACTCCTGTTACAACTGCATCATTACCTTCAACCTGAATATTAGCGCCCATACGTGACAATTCAGGTACATGCATAAAACGGTTTTCAAAAATCGTTTCTGAAATTGTTGCAAACCCACGACCGATTGCATTGACCGCCATCAATTGTGCTTGCATATCTGTTGGAAAATCTGGATGAGGCAATGTACGGAAACTAACGGCCTTAGGACGCTTACCCATCATATCGAGTTCGATCCAATCATCACCGCGCGTAACTTCTGCACCCATTTCTTCAAATTTATCCAACACTGATTCCATCAGCAATGGATCTGTATGTGTCGTTTTAACTCGTCCGCCCGTAATAGCAGCAGCCGCTAAATAAGATCCTGTTTCAATACGGTCAGCAACAACTGAATATTCACAACCATGCAAATTTTCTACGCCAGTGACGATTAATGTATCCGTATCTAAACCTTCAATCTTCGCACCCATCTTAATGAGCATTTGTGCAAGATCAGTGATTTCAGGTTCACGAGCCGCATTACGGATGGTAGTAACACCTTCTGCTAAAACAGCAGCCATGAGGATGTTTTCTGTCCCACCCACAGTAACCATATCGAAAACAACTTCACCGCCTTTTAAGCGACCATCAACTTTTGCATTGACATAGCCTGCTTCGACTTCAATTTCCGCACCTAAAGCTTCTAATGCTTTTAAATGCTGGTCAACAGGACGTGAGCCAATAGCACAACCACCAGGTAAAGATACTTTTGCACTACCGTAGCGCGCCAGCAATGGGCCAAGCACCAAAATAGAAGCTCGCATAGTCTTTACGAGTTCATATGGTGCAAATTGATTATCAAGGGTTGAAGTATCAGCGACAACAGTGTCACCTTCATACTTCATGCTAATCCCAAGACCTGCAATTAATTTTACAAGCGTATGAACATCTTTAAGCTTGGGTACATTTCTGAGCGTAATTGGTGTTTCAGCAAGAATCATTGCTGCTAAAAGTGGCAATGCAGCATTTTTTGCACCAGAGATGCGAACTTCGCCTTCTAGTCTTTTACCACCAGTGATTAGAAATTTATCCATTTATTCCTTAAGCTCCGAAAAGACTAGCTTTGCGCCATTCTTCTTTTGTCATTGCGCGTATGGTTACAGCGTGAACTGCACCACTTTTAATATATTCGTTAAGAGGAGCATAAACTGCTTGTTGACGAGCAACTGTTCTTTTACCTTCAAACAGATCATCTACAATACGGAGGTCAAATTTCCCACTTTGTCCACTTACAGCAACATCAGCAGAAGGGAAAGCAGCTTTTAAGATTTCAGTGAGCTGTTCACTATTCATTGCAAAGACCTCTCATGGGACGATCGATTGTGTAAAAACGGATTATTTTACTATAACTCATTCAATGAATTCATCTGCTATACAATTTATCTATAAAAAAAAGAGGCAATATACCTCTTTTTTTATTTTCAGCTACATACCGTCATATAGGCAGCGGCTGAAAAGCCATTTGCATTTTACGATATCGCATTAACTGTCTTTTTATTTTCTCAGTCAATTTTTTAATTGATGCATACATATCATCGCCAGATGCCTGAGCAAAAAGTTCGACGCCTGGTAAACGCACGATTGCTTCAGCGATATGATTCGAACTTCCTTTTTTCGAACGCTTATCGACTTGGTGATCCTTTGTGAGTTTCACCTGCATACTATTGACCTGATCAAGGTGCTTGGTCATTTCGGCGAATTTACAACGAATATTCTCTTCTATTGCAGGAGTAATACTTAAATGATGTCCACGAATTGTTATTTGCATAATCCTATCCCTCTCCTTCTAAAGGATTTGATTGAGTTAAGCCATGTGATTGCATGACAGAACATTCAACATAGAATTATTCTGCAAATTTAAGTCATGAAATCATGCTGGCTAAACCTCGTGTAACTAAAAAAAAGAGATTCATTATTTCGTCATAATGAACCTCTAGAATAATCACACTTCAAATTTCAGATCAAGACTTTTCGATCGGATGATGCAGGAATATGTAACGATTCGCGATATTTTGCGACTGTACGACGTGCAACATCGATACCATCCTCATTTAACAACTTAGCTAAACTATTATCAGATAATGGTTTTCTTGGGTTCTCTTCAGCAATCAACTTTTTAATTTTTGCTCGGATCGCAGTTGAAGACGCTTCACCACCTGACGTTGTTCCAACATGGCTTGAGAAAAAATATTTAAGTTCAAACAACCCTCTCGGCGTAAGCAAATATTTATTGGTCGTTACACGAGATACTGTTGATTCATGTAATTCAACCTCCTCCGCCACATCTCTCAACACCAAAGGTTTCATTCCTTCAGCACCCAACTCTAAAAAATCTCGTTGATGCTGAACAATACATGTCGCTACTTTTAAAAGCGTTTTATGGCGCTCATCTACACTTTTAATAAAATTTTTAGCATCAAGCATTTGATTGCGTAAGTATTGATTATCTGCACTTTGATCAGCTCGACGAATCATATTTGCGTAATAAGGGTTGATACGTAATTTTGGCAAAATATCTGGATTTAAGTGCACATGCCAACTGTCATTTTTCTTTGCCACCACAACATCAGGCACCTGGTATTCAGATTCTTTATTTTCAAACATTAACCCTGGATAGGGTTGTAATGATTTTAAAAGTTGTATCGCTGCTTTTAACTGTTCAAGTTTAAAACCTGTTTGCTTCAGTAATTTATTTAGGTCATTGGCAATCAATAATTCATAATGCTGTAATAACAATAACGCGTCATTACGGCATGGTAAGGTATTAGGCAAAACTTGAAGCTGAACATATAAGCATTCCACAAGATTGCGTGAACCAACGCCAATCGGCTCTAGTCTTTGAATATGTTTCAACACCACTAAAATTTCATCTATCTCAACATCTTCTTCAATATCCATCTGTGCGAGTAAAGTCAGCACTGCGTGGTGAATTTCTTCAACGCTCTCATCTAAAAAGCCTTTTTCATCCAAACCATCTACGATGCAATAAGCGATCAAAAGATCAGTTTGGGAGAAATTTAGAAGATTAACTTGCTCTAAAATATGATCTTTCAGTGTATTTTGAATTGATCGATTATCCTCACGTTCTTCATATTCTGGTAATTCCATTGATGATGATTGATGGGTATATACATCATCCCATTCCGTATCTACAGGTAAATCATTTGGCAAATGATCTGCATTTAATTCTCGAGTAAGATCACTAGCAGAATTTTCCTGATTCAAGTCCTCCAAACTTTGCATTGGAGAATCATCATCCACCTTTTCAAGTAAGGGGTTACTATCCAACTGCAATTGAACTTCTTGCTCCAACTCTAAGCTGGATAATTGTAAAAGTCGGATCGCTTGTTGGAGCTGGGGTGTCAAAGACAAAGAATTGGATACTTTTAGTCCTAACGCTAATTTCATAAATCATTACCCCCTAACATCGTTATTATTCAAGCAATAATCATGCCTACAATTCTTATAACATAAGTTTCAAGTGCTAGGTTAATCAATTAGTCTTAATTGTTAATAAAAAACAAGTATAAAATATATTATAATTCAATCACTTTTTTTTAATTAATATTCAAAAAAAATATGAACACTCAAGTTTAAATTAAAAAAAATAATTTTTTAGCGTTATCTGCAGTTATGGTTGATTAAAAATAAACCACTTACTCATGATCAAGGTTTTATAAGCTCATGATTTATTTCGCGTTGATCAAAAAATCTAAATTCATTTGAATTTCGAGTATTTTTTATTCTTTACTTATTCTCATAGAAAGTATAAAAATAATTAATAGTTTATTTTGAATAGATTTCAACCAAATTTGAGAACTGTCAAAATTATAAGAACGATGCACTACAAGACATGGAGATTTCTTGATGAAAAGTCTATCTGGTAAAGTCCTTCTCAGCGCATTAGGCTTCATCATCGCTGGCGGAACAATGAGTCAAGCCAATGCCACTGACACCATTGCGAAAATCAAAAAAAATGGAAAAGTGATCATCGGGTATCGTGAATCTTCTGATCCAATCTCATATATCGTGGGTGGTAAACCTATGGGTTATGCCATCGATATCTGTAATAACGTAGCTAACGAATTAAAAAAAGACTTAAAACTCCCCAACTTAAAAGTTGAATATAAAGCGGTTACTTCTTCCACGCGAATTCCTGAAATGCTCGCTGGAAACATTGATATGGAATGCGGGACGACAACCAACTCTGTCCAGCGACAACAGCAAGTCAACTTCTCTACAAATTACTTTGCCACTGAAGTACGTATGGCAGTCAAAGCTTCAGCGCCTTTCAAAGATTTAGGTGATTTAAATGGTAAAGCCGTTGCCACAACGCAAGGAACAACCTCGGATAAATATATTAAAATGGGTGCACGAGGAGAAAAAATAAAAGTTACCAATGTCTATGGTAAAGATCATGCTGATTCTTTTGCAATGGTCGCTTCGGGACGTGCAGCTGCATTTGTTATGGATGACAATATTCTTGCAGGGCTCATTGCCAAATCATCAAAACCTCAAGATTTTAAAATTGTAGGTCCAGTCCTTTCGTCAGAACCTTACGGAATTATGCTGCCTAAAGGGGATGCCAAGTTTAAAGCGATTGCAGATCGTGTGGTAACTGGAATGTGGAAAAATGGTCAAATGGATACCCTTTATAAAAAATGGTTCTTATCACCTATTCCACCACGCAATATCAATCTAAACATGCCTATGAGTAGCTCATTTAAAAAATTAAAAGCATCTCCGAATGATGCAGGGATTAAATAACAAAAATTATGAGGGCTTAAATAAAAACACTTAAGCCCTTTTTTCTCGTAACCATTGCAGGAAATTTCAATGGCTGTTGGTTCTTTAAATTGGACGTCATTTTGCTTGGCATCCAACGAATATGGCGTTGATAAAAAAGATTGGGCTGAATCTATCTGTAGTGCGATTGGAGGTTCAAGTTATTCAGCTGTTGCTGATGCACCGACCTGGTTACAAATACTTGGATCAGGTATTTGGACCATGATCTGGACTGCTGTCATTGCCTTTTTCATCGCATTTTTACTTGGTTCACTTATTGGCATTATGCGTACATTACCCAATAAGTTACTTTCATTCATTGGGACTTGTTATGTAGAGTTATTCAGAAATATACCCTTAATCGTTCAATTATTTTTCTGGGCATTCGTTTTTCCTCAACTCCTGCCATTAAGTATGAGTACTGGAAGTGGTGAAATGGTTCCTGGCGGATGGTGGCAAAATATTTTAAATAATAATCCAGCAATTATTGGTGTATTTGCACTGGGTCTATATACCGCTGCAAGGATTGCTGAGCAGGTTCGAGCAGGTATTAATACCGTTTCACAAGGTCAAAAAAATGCAGCTTATGCGATTGGTTTAAATTTAAACCAAAGTTATCGTTATGTCATTCTGCCAGTGGCTTATCGAATCGTTTGGCCAACACTGACATCAGAAGCAATGAATGTATTTAAAAATTCAGCCGTGCTTTTTGCCTTAAGTGTTTTGAATTTTTTTGCATATA
Organism: Acinetobacter sp. 24-47-62; assembly: GCF_056779765.1. NCBI lineage: Bacteria > Pseudomonadati > Pseudomonadota > Gammaproteobacteria > Moraxellales > Moraxellaceae > Acinetobacter > Acinetobacter sp. 24-47-62. Next base: position 1,738 of record NZ_JBWYIN010000020.1, on the reverse strand, counting down.
CCAAAACAATGCGAGAAGAAACCTCTCAAGACGTGGTCATTTTAATTCTTTCAACACCTGTTTATCTCATCATCACTTATTCAATTAAATACCTGATGGCATGGATTGAGAAACGGATGGCTGTACCAGGTCTAGGTTCGGGAGGTAAATAAAATGGACTTTAGTGTTCTAACTCATCCCGATGTCGTTGCAAGTTTGATCGCTGGTTTTAAATTTACAGTTACAGTAACCATTCTTTCGATTATTGGTGGGATTCTTCTTGGTACACCAATCGCGATGATGCGTCTATCAAATAATAAAATTGCCAGTGGATTTGCAAAATTTTATGTCGACTTTTTTCGAGGTGTTCCCCTCATTCAAGTTATTTTTATCTTTTACTTTTTACTTCCTAAGTTTTTCGATTTCCAATATCACACCTATTGGGGACCTTTATTTTCAAGTGTAGTAACCTTCGCCATTTTTGAGGCTGCCTTTTTTTCAGAAATTGTCCGTTCTGGCATTCAATCAGTTTCTAAAGGACAAGTGAATGCAGGTTACGCCTTGGGGTTTAATTATCGCCAGACGATGTCATACGTAGTTTTACCCCAAGCTTTTAGAAATATGTTACCCGTGATATTGACGCAATCCATTGTTCTTTTTCAAGATGTGTCTTTGGTTTATGTCATCAGTGCACCAGATTTCTTAGGCAATGCAAATACTTTAGCTAATACCTATGGTTCGGAAACCAAAGCCGTTTTCTATCTAGTTGTTGCTGTCGTCTATTTTGTCATTTCATTTGCACTTTCACGACTAGTTAAACGCTTACATCAAAAAATAGCCATTATTCGATAAGGAGAATCAAAATGCCAATGATTGAAATTCAAGATGTATCCAAATGGTATGGAGATTTTCAGGTACTTAGCGAATGCTCAACCACTATCAACAAAGGTGAAGTTGTCGTTGTATGCGGTCCATCTGGCTCAGGTAAATCTACACTTATTAAGACAGTAAATGCTTTAGAACCTTTTCAACAAGGAAATATTATCGTTGATGGTACCGCTTTAAAAGACTCTAAAACGAATCTAGCAAAATTCAGATCTAGAGTAGGTATGGTATTTCAACATTTTGAACTTTTTCCTCATATGACAGTGTTAGATAACCTAACAATAGGACAAATCAAAGTACTTAATCGCTCAACTGAAGACGCTAAAATAAAGGCCTTACAATATTTGGATCGAGTAGGTTTGACAGCACACAAAGATAAATTTCCAGGACAATTATCAGGTGGTCAACAACAACGTGTCGCGATTGCACGTGGTCTTTGTATGGACCCAGTCTGTATGCTTTTTGATGAACCCACTTCTGCATTAGATCCTGAAATGGTGGGTGAAGTGCTTGAAGTCATGAGCCAACTTGCAAAAGAAGGCATGACGATGATGTGTGTTACCCATGAAATGGGATTTGCAAAAAAAGTTTCAGATCGAGTGATATTTATGGATCAAGGCAAAATTCTAGAGGATTGCTCGACTGATGACTTCTTTAATAAGCCACTAGAGCGACATGAAAGGACAAAATATTTTTTAGAGAAAATTTCAGCAGTACACTAAACATCAGTATGAATCCAAAAATTTCGCGATATCTACTCAAATTATTTTCAAATTCAATTTATATATATAAAAAAACACCCCCTTCTATTGAAGGGGGTGTTTAGAATAATGAGCTGGCGATGACTTACTCTCACATGGGTAACCCCACACTA
>NZ_JBWYIN010000019.1:0-56350 GCF_056779765.1 Acinetobacter sp. 24-47-62 | reverse complement strand
ACTTATTCTCAAAACTTAGATCCAACCTATTCAGCTAAATCCTTGTTTTTCAACAAGTTTTAATCAACATCACCGCCGATGGATGTGCATTATAGGCTATTTATTTTCTTACGCAACTACTTTTTTTAATATTTTAGAATTATTTTAAATTATGAGTATTGAGTGGGTATTTAATAATCAAATTCACATCATTCAGTATGATATTGATAAAAAATCGAACACTTTAACTTTACTAAAATTAGATTAGAATAGGAACTATTATTTAACTGACTAGAACTATGTTACTAAATGGCTATATTTAAAATCAAAAAAGCCGTATTGATCTCCCTACTGCTTTTGATGTGCAGCTTTAGCCATGCCAATTCCAACCAGAACATTTATCAAATGACTCTATCTATTTTGAGCTATGCCAAAATTTCATCTCCACAACCAGATTTATGTCTAATTGATAACACTTTGGCATTAGCAGAGTTTAATCAAATAATTCTAAAGCAAAATTCAAAGATCAAAGCACAAAATATTCATGATTACGATTTAAACAAGACTAATTGTGATGTTGTATTTTTTTCTAAATCTTCTCCAACAGTCGAACAAAAGCTCATCGGAGAATCACTAAACAAATCAATTCTCTCATTTTCGACAAATAATGAAGATTGCGAGGTTGGAAGTGTTTTCTGTCTCTATAGCAATAAAGCAGGTATTACAAAATTTAAAGTCAATTTAGACAGTCTTGCAAAAACCAAAATCCACGTTGATCCTCGTGTATTACTTCTTGCACAGAATATGGAGTAATTCAGATGATTGATAAATTTTTTGGATTAACTTCACTCCAATCACTATTTAGAAGATCACAATTTTTAATTTTTGCGATCACTTTTTTGATCTGCACTTTAATTTTTACAACGATTTCAATCTTTACGGTGAAATCATACGCCAATCAAAACTTAACCTTAGTGAGTCGCACAATTGCGGAACGCATTCAACCTGCTCTTGTTTTCCAAGATAAATACACTTTAGACAATATTTTACACGAGTACACACAACAACATTCAATTCGCCTTATCCAAGTATTGGATAGCAATAAAGTTAAAATCACTGAAAGCAGCAAACTGATAGATCGCCATTCAGAACTTCAAACTTGGTTTGATGGATTATTTTTTTCTAAGCCGATTCAAATTGAAGTTACTCACAATGGACAACTGGTCGGTGAGCTTCATCTATTCGGCAGTTCTCAAGATATCATTTTATTCATTATCAAGATTTGCTTAGCCTTGATCCTAGGTATGCTTTTTATGATTTTCGCCTTATGGTGGTCGGTTAATGCAACCTATCGTCATATTATGAATTCTATATCACCAATTATTCATACAGCACAATTAGTGAGTCAACAAAAAGCATATAATCTCCGCTTTCCAAAAAATGATATTCAAGAATTTCATCATCTAAACTCAGTATTTAATCAACTGTTAGAAGAAATTCAATCTTGGCACAATCAGTTACAGTCTGAAAATACCCAGCTTAATTATCAAGTGCAACATGATGAATTAACACAATTACCAAACCGACATTACTTTTATAAAGTTTTGTGTAACCTTTTCGATCAGCCTGATAAACGTGAAAATACTGTTTTGATTTTTATAGATAACAATAAATTTAAGTCTATTAACGATCAATATGGTCATTTAGTGGGGGATGAAGTGTTGAAAGAAATGGCAAAACGATTAAAACAAAACACACGTCAAAATGATTTTGTCGCAAGATTAAGCGGGGATGAATTTGCAATTATCCTAAGTCCTGTCAGCCAGGTTGATCACTTAATTTCGATTGCCGAAAATCTTATAAAATGTTCTGATGAGCCCTTAAAATATAACGGACAATCAATCCATTTTAGTTTTAGTCTTGGTATTGCTTTGGCTAAAGAAGCTCATACCCCTGAGGACTTAATTTCTCAAGCAGACCAAGCGATGTACAAAGCGAAGAATCTAAAACATCATTGGCACATATTTCAACAATAGAATTTTTACTGAGGATTAATACCTATGCTCAATCGTAGTTTCAAACTTTTTATCATGAGCATTCTTTGTATAGGATTAAGTGCATGCTTGGGTATGGGATCTTTAAGCTATAAACAAGTAAAAATGTTAAAACAACAAGGTTTCGTACTCACAGAGGAAGGTTGGAGTTTGGGACTACCCGAACGACTTCTTTTCGATTTCGATCAGGCTGAAATCTCTAAAAAAAATCGTGAACAGATTCAACATCTCGCAGCACAACTACAAAAGTACAATTTAAAGAAAGTCCGTATCGTCGGTCATACCGATCTTATTGGCAATCCAGATTATAATTTTAAACTTTCTGAAAGCCGTGCCCGAAGCGTAAGCACTATTTTTATTGAGGAGGGTTTTAACCCAGCTCATATCCAAACCATTGGTCGCGGTTCAACCCAACCTATTAATACTGCAAATACTGACGCTGCCCATGCAGAAAATAGACGCGTTGCTGTTATTATCGTGCCTTAAACACTCAACAAAAAAAGATCCTGATAGGATCTTTTTTTAACAGCAAAAATCAGACATAAAAAAACCGCTTAACGCGGTATCTTTTATCTGACCATTTATAATGAAATAAATGGTCGGAGCAGTAGGATTCGAACCTACGACCCCCTGGTCCCAAACCAGGTGCACTACCAGGCTGTGCTATACTCCGATTACATCGGTTTGTGTTGGGGTGAATGACGGGATTCGAACCCGCGACAACCGGAATCACAATCCGGGGCTCTACCAACTGAGCTACATCCACCATCACAAAATTTGGTTCTATAAAATCAAGCGACCAATGGCGCGCCTGACAGGATTCGAACCTGTGACCATCCGCTTAGAAGGCGGATGCTCTATCCAACTGAGCTACAGGCGCATTACCCATGATTGCGAGATCATTGGAAAACCTTTGCCTTGAAGAATTGGTCGGAGCAGTAGGATTCGAACCTACGACCCCCTGGTCCCAAACCAGGTGCACTACCAGGCTGTGCTATACTCCGATTCATCTCAGCTTTTGTACCGTTCAACTTATCGTTTGATGTATCGTTCGGTACGGTGTGCATTCTAGGCGTGACGCTGGATAACGTCAACACCTATCTTCAAAAAAATTCAAAAAAACACTTCAAATGTATATTTATCAAGCATTTTGACTAATATTAACGCTTTAATGACGCACTAAAGTTTAACATTCGATCTAATGGTAATTTAGCGCGCTCTGCTAAAGCGGGATCAACATACACTTCCTGATCACCATGTCGTAAAACATGCAAAATGCCATCCAATTCATTCATTGCCATCCATGGACAATGTGCACAAGAACGACAAGTCGCTCCCTCACCTGCCGTAGGAGCCTCAATCAAAGTCTTATTCGGCACCATTTGCTGCATCTTATAAAAAATACCGCGATCGGTCGCAACAATCATTGTTTCATGCGGTAGTTCTTTTGCAGCCTTAATCAATTGCGAAGTACTTCCTACTGCATCAGCAACATTAATCACCGATTCTGGAGATTCAGGATGGACTAAAACTGCAGCATCAGGATAGATGGCTTTCATCTGAGCGATGCCACGTGCTCTAAATTCTTCATGTACAATACAAGAACCATCCCAGAGCAACATATCCGCTCCAGTTTTCTTTTGAATGTAACGTCCTAAATGCTGATCAGGTGCCCAAATAATTTTTTCACCTAAACTATCTAAATGCTCAATAATTTCGACAGCACAACTTGATGTTACCACCCAATCTGCACGTGCTTTTACCGCAGCTGAGGTATTTGCATAAACCACAACAGTATGATCAGGATGAGCATCACAGAACTTGGTAAACTCATCTACAGGACAACCTAGATCGAGTGAACAAGTTGCCTCTAAAGTAGGCATTAAAATGGTTTTGTTAGGTGATAAAATTTTAGAAGTTTCACCCATAAACTTCACACCAGCCACAACGAGTGTTGTCGCATCATGATCACGTCCAAAACGTGCCATTTCAAGTGAATCTGAAACACAACCACCAGTAAGCTCCGCAAGCTCCTGTACGACCGGATCACAATAATAATGAGCAACCAATACCGCATTACGCTTTTCCAATTCAGCCTGGATCTCAGCAAATTTTTGCTGCTTTAACTCTGGTGTTAAATCTTGATTGTTAGATTCACCAATCAGGTCTAAATGAGCTTGAACAATTGCTTTCGCATCATTTGCAATTAAATTGGTTGCATCATTCATTATTTGCATCTCTATCCATAGCGCTTATCAATATAAGCAATTACACACCGATTGGATTTGACCAATCATTAAAATTTGATAAATAAAAAGCCTCAACAGGGAGGCTTAATTTATTTAAGAACGATAATCTGCGTTGATCTTGACATAATCATATGACAAATCACAGGTGTAAACCGTATCTTTGGCAGAACCACGGCCCAAATCAACGCGAATAGTAATTTCTGATTGATTCATCACTTTAGCACCAGCCTCTTCTGTGTAATCTGCCGCTGCACCACCATCTTTACAGATCTGGACATCATCTAACCATACTTGGATTTTGTCGACATTTAAATCTTGGACACCAGCATAACCAATTGCAGCCAAGATACGCCCCCAGTTAGGGTCAGAAGCAAAGAACGCTGTTTTTACCAAAGGTGAATGTGCAATGCTATAAGCGGTATCACAACACTCTTGCGTATTTGCACCACCTTCAACTGAAACAGTTATAAATTTGGTTGCACCCTCACCATCTCGAACGATTAACTGAGCCAAGCGCTTCATGACACGTGTAAGTACATCTAAAACAATAGAATAACGAGCATCTTCTTCAGATGTAATTTCAGCACCACCTGCTTGACCAGTTGCTGCAAAAATACAAGAGTCATTAGTAGATGTATCACCATCAATTGTGATGCGATTAAATGATTGTTCAACCGTGGTTTTTAATAGTTTTTGAACCAATTCACGAGCAATAGGCGCATCTGTCGCTACGAAGGACAACATCGTTGCCATATTAGGACGGATCATTCCTGCACCTTTTGAAATACCCGTCATTGTATAAACAACCCCGTCAATTTCAAATTGTTCAGAAGCGCCCTTAGGCAAAGTATCGGTCGTCATAATACCTGATGCTGCCTGAGACCATACATCATCTTCAAGACTCTCAAATGCTGGTTTTAACCCAGCAATCAAACGCTCCATGGGTAATTGTTCACCAATTACGCCTGTTGAGAATGGCAAAACCTCGTTCTCATTTACAACAGCAATTTTGGCAAATTCAGCACAAGTGTCCTTTGCATTTTTCATACCTGTAGGACCAGTACCTGCATTCGCATTGCCTGTATTAATTACAAGGTAACGTGGATTTGTTTGAGACAAATGCAGTTTTGAAATATGTACTGGCGCTGCGCAAAAAGCATTTTGGGTAAATACACCTGCAACTTGAGTGCCTTGTGCGAATTCAAATACAACCAAGTCACGTCGATTTGGGTAACGTATATACGCTTCTGCTGAGCCAATTTTCACACCCTTTACCACATGCATTTGTGGCATTGATACGTCACCCACCGCCATTTTTGATTGTCCGAATTAAAAAAAATGATGGCTAAGCTTATTAGAAATTAGAAAAAAAATCGAGTGAATAAGGCATTAGGGTTGATTGAAATGAATGATTTGAAATGAATCTCGATCCCTAAAAACAATAAAGCCAGTCAAAGACTGGCTTTTGTACGAAATTCTAAAATTAATTAGATACAGTTTGTTCCAATAAGGCTTGTTTTGCTTTTTCTTGACTTGAACTTGAAAGAGCTGGATTTGATGCAACAATACGATTTGCTGTAGCTGGAGTTGCTGGTGCTATTGCAGCTGTTTGAAGAATGATTGGTCGACCAGCTGTATTACCAAGTGTGTAACGAATACCAGTGCGAGGACTTATCACCGTTGTGGAGTCATTTTTAACTTCAGTTTGTGCTTGAGTAACACCCGCAGCTGCTTGAACTTTCGCTAGAGGTACAGTTTTTGTATCAGTATTGGCAAATGCAAAAGCTGGTAAAGCAAAAACTGCAAATAAAGCCGGTTTTAGTATTTTTTTCATTGTCGCTTCCATATATTCAATCATGCAAAATTAAATAGCATTAACTGAGAAAATTGGCAATGCTTATTCACATGAACTGACCAAGCACTATAATAAAATAAAAAAAGCAGAACCTAAGTTCTGCTTCATGAAATTTAGATTTTACCGTGACACTGCTTGTATTTTAAACCAGAACCACATGGACAAGGTGCATTACGGCTTTGAGGTGGCGTAATCTCAACTTCATTCTGATCCAATTCTTGAGTATTAACTGTTTGCTCACCTGTTATACCATCAACTTCAGCATGAGAAAGTGAAAGTTGCATCGCTTCAGCTTGAGCTTGCTGCTGTGCTTCCATTTCTGCCAGCTCTTCAGGCGTTGGTAAACGTACCAATGAAAGATCTGTCACAACATCAGACTTAATGACAGCTAACATATTTACAAACAGATTGAATGCTTCTTTCTTATATTCCTGCTCAGGATTCTTTTGCGCATAACCGCGTAAATGAATACCTTGACGTAAATAATCCATCGCTGCTAAATGATCTTTCCAGTGGCGATCTAAAGAACTTAACATAAAGTTTCGTTCTAACACTGCTGCAGATTCAGCACCCATTTGTTCACGACGCGCACGATAGCGTTGTAAAACCTCATCAGTGATACGACGTGCTAATGCCTCTTCATCTAATCGACGATCTTGATCCAACCATTGCTGCACAGGAAGATCAATATTAAAGTCTGAGCGTAATGCAGATTCTAGACCTGGGACATCCCACTGATCATGAATTGATTCAGGTGGGATATACGTTTCAATCACCCCTTTCATCACTTCTTCATGCATTGACTCGATGTATTCTTGCAATGTACTTTCTGCCAGAATTTCATCACGCTGTGAGTATATAATTTTACGTTGTTCGTTATTTACATCATCATACTTCAACAGGTTCTTACGAATATCGAAGTTACGTGCTTCAACCTTACGTTGGGCGTTTTCAATCGAACGAGACACCATTTTATGTTCAATGGCTTCATTTTCTTGCAGACCCATTGCACGCATCATTGCGACGACACGATCACCTGCAAAGATACGCATCAAATCATCTTCTAACGATAAGAAGAAACGCGAAACACCTGGATCACCTTGACGACCTGAACGACCACGTAATTGGTTATCAATACGACGAGATTCATGACGTTCAGAACCAATAATGTGTAAACCACCAGAATTCAGCACCAGTTGGTTATTTTGTTCCCATTCTGCTTTTAAACGTGCTTCATCTTCAGGAGTTGGATTTTCAATTTTCGCCAGTTTCGCTTTCCAGTTACCACCGAGCAAGATATCCGTACCACGCCCTGCCATGTTGGTCGCAATAGTCACGGCACGTGGAGAGCCGGCTTGTGCAATAATATCCGCTTCACGCTCATGCTGTTTGGCATTCAGTACTTCGTGTGCGATACCCGCTTCTTTCAGTTTATCCGATAAGATTTCAGAAGCTTCAATTGTTGCCGTACCAATCAAAATCGGTGCAACACCAGCTTCATGAATTTTCTTAATTTCTTCAATAATCGCATTGTATTTACCATTACGATTCAAATAAATTAAGTCATTCAGATCTTTACGAATCATTGGACGATGGGTTGGAATCAACACCACATCTAAGCCATAAATTTCTTTCATTTCAGCAGCTTCAGTATCTGCTGTACCTGTCATACCTGAAAGTTTACGGTATAAACGGAAATAGTTTTGGAATGTGGTCGTTGCAAGCGTTTGGTTTTCAGGTTGAATTTCTAAACCTTCTTTCGCTTCTACCGCTTGATGTAAACCTTCAGACCAACGACGACCAGGCATCGTACGACCTGTATTTTCGTCGACAATAATCACTTCACCGTCATGGACAATATAATGCACGTTACGTTGATACAAGTAATGTGCGCGAATAGAAGCTGTCACATGATGAACAAGATTTAAGTTGGCTGCAGAATATAGACTCTCACCTTCTGCCAATAATCCCATCGCAATAAGTTCACTTTCAATGGCTTCAAAACCAGCTTCTGTGATTTCGACTGAACGTTGCTTTTCATCGATCCAGAAGTGCCCACCATCTGCAACTTTTTCTTCTTTTTGAGCATGTAACTTTGGCGGAATCGCATTCATTGCCGCGTAAAGTTGTGAGGAATCTTCGCTTTGACCCGAAATAATAAGTGGAGTACGTGCTTCGTCAATTAAGATTGAGTCAACCTCATCGATAATCGCATAGGCAAGACCACGTTGTTTTTTCTCGGCTAACGAGAACACCATATTGTCACGAAGATAGTCGAAACCAAATTCGTTGTTTGTACCGTAGGTAATGTCTGCTCGATAAGCTTCTGCTTTTTCGACAGGATTTTGCATGGAGTAAATCACCCCAACAGATAATCCCAAAAATTCATAAAGTGGACGGTTTAACTCAGCATCACGTTGCGCCAGATAATCATTGACAGTAATAACGTGAACACCTTGTTCACTAATTGCATTTAAATATACAGCCAAAGTACCCATTAGGGTTTTACCTTCACCTGTACGCATTTCTGCAATTTTACCTTCATGTAGGGTAATACCACCAATCAACTGTACGTCATAATGACGCATACCCATAATACGCTTACCAGCTTCACGACATACTGCGAAAGCTTCTGGTAACAAGCGATCAAGACTTTCGCCGTTTTTATAACGTTGTTTGAATTCTTCTGTTTTTGCAGATAAGTCTGCATCACTTAACACAGATATCGTCGGCTCGAGCGCATTGATCTTCTCGACAATTTTACGCATACGCTTCAATTCGCGCTCGTTTTTAGTACCGAAGATTCCTCCGATCAGACTTGCCAACATATAGACTCTCTAAAACTTACTTATCAAAATGATTTTTCTCAAACGTTATTATGGTGCTAGAAATTTGAAGTACAAGGGTTTTAAACAAATGCAATAAAAAATTTCTGGATTATTTTCCATGACGCATGAGCAACGGCGAGTTAATGTAGCAAATTTGATCAAAAATATATATCGTTCAAATTCAAATTTATGAACGTTTATTTGCCTTCAGACATTCAAATAAATCTGTTTTTTTCATAACTAAATAAAAAAACACTATTTTTAATTATAAAGAGTTTCCGCCATATTAATTTCAGCACATTAAGGTTTTGATAAAAATAGAGGTTTATATGGCATTACGTTTAGGTGACACTGCTCCAGACTTTGAACAGCAATCGAGCGAAGGAGTAATTAATTTTTATGATTTTTTAGGAGATCATTGGGGAGTTTTATTTTCACACCCTGCCGACTACACTCCCGTATGTACGACGGAATTAGGTTTTACAGCAAAACTAAAAGACGAGTTTGAAAAACGTAATGTTAAAGCGATTGCTCTCTCTGTAGATGATGTTGAATCACATCATGGTTGGATTAAAGATATCAATGAAACTCAGTCTTCCACTGTAAACTTCCCAATCATTGCTGATCAGGATCGTAAAGTTTCGACTTTATATGATTTCATCCATCCCAATGCCAGCGAGACCCTAACCGTCCGATCTCTTGTGATCATTGATCCAAATAAAAAAGTACGCTTGATTATTACATATCCAGCGTCAACTGGTCGAAATTTCCATGAAATTTTACGTGTTATAGATTCATTACAATTAACAGATAACTATAAAGTGGCAACACCTGCCAACTGGCAACATGGTGAAGATGTTGTGATTGTTCCCTCCATTAAAGACGAAAATGAGATTCAACAACGCTTCCCTAAAGGATACAAAGCCGTGACACCTTATTTACGTCTAACACCTCAACCTGATCTTGATTAACTTTGACGAGCCATTAAGTTTCAGCGTTCAGCCTATCCTCAGATAGGCTTTTTTTGATTATGGCTTATATTCTTTAACATATTGATTTAAAAAAAGGATTCAAATTATAGTTTGAATCCTTTTTTCTAAAACAAAGCAAGAAACTATTGACGCTTATCCAGTGGTACCCAATCAATCACCCATGCTGATTTCATATTTAAACTTGCATCACTGTTAATTTTCTTACGTAACGCATCTGCCGAATCACGATCTTTAGATGGACCAACCATAATTCGAATACCTTTCGACGTTGGACTCTTCGTTACCTTATATCCTTTGGCACGAAGCTTAGCCGCAAGCGCATCTGCATTCGCCTCATTCGCAGCCAATGCCACTTGAACCATCCATTGACGATCTCCATTTTCCAGCAGATCACGAGCTTTTTCTGCCTCAGCTTTTTTCTTCGCTTCTTCAGCAGCTTTGCGCTTTTTCTCTTCTGCAGCTTTTTTATCAGCTTCAGCTTTCTTCTTCGCTTCTTCTGCTTTACGTTTTTCCTCAGCAGCTTTTTGCTCTGCTGCTTTCTTTTCAGCTGCACGTTTTTCTGCTTCGGCTTTACGCTTTTGTTCTTCTGAGGATTTCGCCTGTTGTTCTTTTTGCTCAGCTAAACGCTTCTGTTCAGCTATGCGTTTTTCTTCAGCCAAATGCTTTTTCTTTTCAGCTTCATCCTCAACCAATTCAGGAGGAATATTGTCTGAACTTTGCTGAGCAGCGTTTCGACGAGCATTCATTGCAGCATATTCTTCAGCAGCGCGACGTGCGGCTTCAGCTTCGGCCTCTTGTTGCATTCTTAAATATTCAGCAGCACGAGCCTCTTGCTCTGCCACAGCTTTCTCACGAGCACGTCGTTGCTCTTCAAGTAAACGCTTTTCAGTTTCCACATCAACTGTGAGAGGTTGAAGTTGTACTGCTTCAGGTTCATTCTTTTTTTGTTGAACAGCTTCCACCGGTTGTTCAACATTATTTTGGTGGATCTCTTCTTTGCCTTTTAGAAGTAATGCTGCCAATAAAACACCACCACCCAATAAAACAACACCACCCATCCAGCGTTGTTTGTTATTCATTGACATTCTCTAAATACTCCCAGACCGCTTCTAAGGTATGAAACGAACCACACACCAAAATCAGCTGATTATTTTTTGTTTCTTCAAGTGCTGATTTAAATGCGACCTGTACATTTGAATACTGTTGTACTGTCTCACCTTGAAGCGCTGACTCTAATTGTTTTAATGGTGCTGCACGAGGCACATCCATCGGCGCAATTTTCCACATAAATACCGTGTTTTTCAATAAATTAACGACTGAATCTATATCTTTATCCGCTAACATCGAAAACACAGCGATAACTTCTGTGTACTGTTTATTGTATTCTAAATAATTTCGCAATTGCTTTAACAAAAATTCTACACCGTGCGGATTATGTCCCGCATCGAAAATCACTGTTTTTCCTGCGATTTCCCTTATTTCAAATCGACCTGGTAAATGTGCTTGAATAATGCCCTGCTCTAGTGCAGTTTGAGAAATTTTCAATCCACTAACCAATAATGCAGCCACGGCAGTAGAAACATTATCTAGGGCCAACTGACCACATGGTAATTTTAAGGTCAGTGCTGAACTTGAAAATGTCCAAGTTTTACCATCACCATTTGCTTGATAAAAATAATCCTGATTTAGACATGACAGCGTCGCATTACATGCAATGACTTTATCCTGAATTGATGTTGGAAGTATTTGTTGCCCACCAAAAATGACTGGAATATCTGGACGAATAATACCCGCTTTCTCAAAAGCAATTTTTTCAATGGTGTCACCCAGCCAATCTGTGTGATCCAATCCAATATTGGTAATGACCGCAACATTTGGATTAACGACATTCACAACATCCAAACGTCCCCCAAGTCCAACTTCCAATACCCAAACATCACATTTCTGTTGTTTGAAGATGACAAAAGCTGCAAGGGTTGTTGCTTCAAAAAAAGATAAACTCAAATCACATTCACGTCGTGCTTGATCAACTTGAACAAATGCTTCGATCAGAAGCTCATCTGAAACTTCCTGACCTGCGAGTTTTACACGCTCATTGAAACGATGGATATGCGGAGATTGATACAAACCGACTTGATATCCTTGCGCATTCAGAATAGAAGCTAAGGTTGTGGTTGTTGAACCCTTACCATTCGTACCAGCAACGGTAATGACTTTCGCTTGCGGATGTGTGACGCCCAATTTTTCAGCCACAGGAATGACGCGTTCAAGCCCTAAATCAATTCCTGTAACGTGAACATGGCTCCAATAATCGAGCCATGTGTGTAAATTATCTGTACTGAGTGGAGCAGTGAGGTTCAAGGCAAATTCATCAATTTCGCTACGATACGATAAACTGTATCACGTAATGCGTGACGATGAACAATTTGATCGACTACACCATGATCAAGCAAGAATTCAGCACGTTGAAACGGCTCTTCTAACTTTTCGCGTACAGTCTGTTCAATGACACGTTTACCAGCGAAACCAATCATTGCTTTAGGCTCAGCGATATGCACATCACCCAACATGGCTAAAGATGCGGTCACACCACCATATACTGGATGAGTTAATACGACAATGTACGGAATACGAGCATCTTTCATTTTTTGAATCGCTGCTGATGTACGTGCCATCTGCATTAAAGAAAGCATTCCTTCTTGCATACGAGCACCACCAGAGGCAGCAAAACAAATCATTGGCTGTTTGGTTTCAATCGCACGCTCTGCTGCTTGTACAAATCGATCACCAACTACAGTACCCATCGAACCGCCCATGAAATCAAATTCAAATGCACAAGCGATTAATGATAAACCTTTGATTTGTCCTTCCATAACCACGAGTGCTTCAGTTTCGCCAGTTTTCTCTTGTGCTTCTTTCATACGCACAGGATAAGCTTTGCTATCCACAAACTTGAGTGGGTCTTTTGCAACAAACTCTTGACCTAATTCTTTTGCGGTTTGATCAAAGAACCAATTTAAACGGTCACGTGCTTTCATTTTTAAATGCTCATCACATTGAGGACAAACATAAGCATTGAAAGACATCGCCGTACGAGTCACCAGAGCATGACATTCTGGACATTCAATCGTAGGCTCAGTAAACGTCGCTTTTAACGATTGCTGTTGATCAGGGATTTGAATACCTGGTACTGAACGATCTGTCCAAGGTGTTGCAGGTGCTAAAGTTTTCCCTGATTTAACTTCTTGATTCATACTAACTCATCGAGCGCTGCTCGAAGCTCCTTGACTTTATTGACCGCCTGTTCAACTGCTTGATCAGGAGTTGTCTGTGCAAATGGTTTAACAAAAGCACTACCAACAATGACCGCATCCGCTGCGCTTCCGATTGCTTTTGCAGAGGCTGCATCACTAATACCAAAACCTACACCAACAGGTACATCCGTCATCGACTTAATTTTTTCGATGCGTTGAGCAGCTTCATTCACATCTAAAGTCGCTGCACCTGTTACACCCTTCAAAGACACGTAATAAATAAAACCACTCGCATGATTAGCGACATGTTGAATACGTTGATCTGTAGATGTTGGCGCCAACAAGAAGATCTGATCCATATCAAACTTTTTCAAGACAACATCGAGCGCTTGTGCTTCTTCAGGTGGTAAGTCCACCAACAGAATACCGTCCACACCACAGTCATGAGCAGTTGATACAAATTTCTCATATCCAATGACTTCTACAGGATTCAAATAACCCATCAACACCACTGGTGTATCTGTGTCCTTTTCACGGAATTGCTTGACCATTTCCAATGCATCCAATGTATTTGTACCGGCTGCCAATGCACGCTCAGCCGCAAGTGCAATCACTGGACCATCGGCCATTGGATCTGAAAATGGTAAGCCAAGTTCAATTACATCCACACCTGCTTCCACCATTTGATGTAACAAAGGAACCGTTACGTGTGGATGAGGGTCACCTGCCATGACATAAGAAACTAGAGCCTTACGCTGTTGAGATTTAAGCTGTGCAAATCGTGTGGCTAAACGTGACATAGGGATGTACTTTCCTTGAATTGTATAGAATTGAGGAGTTGGTTTTGTAAAATACAAGACGGCCCATTGTAACGCTATTTTTTACTCATTGAACAGAGTGTGATGAAAAGCACCAAACACTCTTTTCAGTTAAGTATTCCAAGTGCATATTTATCAATGTTTTGATTTTTTTAACAATGATCAAAAAGCTCGATTTTTTCTGTTTTTTCTAAATCATGAATATTTATATGAACTTATGTTTATTGATTAAAAATGTTTAAAAACAAATAGCTTAGCACTTACATTTTAACTTTTCTGAATTAGCCAAAGCTGTTCTATACTATACATGCTTACTCTTTTATTTCTTATGTTATGACCACAATCTCCCCAGGCAAAGCTTCTCCGCGAGCGCTTGCCCTTCTACCGCTTATTGTGTTTTTAGCCATTTTTTTGGGCAGCGGTATTTATCACACTCTGATTGGCACTGAGTTTGCCTTCTACCAAATTAAAGCACCCATTGCTGCTATCCCTGCCCTCATTCTTGCGGTATTACTTTATCGTGGCAAATTAAACACAGGTATAGATGAGTTTCTCCGTGGGGCAAGCCATCCTAATCTTATTTTAATGTTTATGGTCTTTATGCTGGCAGGTGCTTTTGCCAGTATTAGTAGCGCCATTGGTAGTGTTGATGCAACAGTACAATTAGGTTTATCTCTCATTCCTTCGGCTTTTGTCCTGCCAATGCTCTTTGTTATTTCAGCATTTATTGCTACCGCGATGGGAACCTCGATGGGTACTATCGCTGCTTGTGCACCGATCGCATTTGGCTTCACTCAAGTCACCGATATAAATCCTGTTGTTGCGATTGGTGCTGTGGTTGGAGGAGCCATGTTTGGTGATAACTTGTCTATGATTTCAGATACCACTATCGCTGCAACTCGTAGCCAACGTGTAGAACTAAAGGATAAATTTAAAGTCAATGTATGGATTGCAGTACCAGCAGCGCTTTTCACGATTTTGATTTATTTTGTGATGAGTCGTGATACGCAACAAATTTCTTTCAATGACTATAATTTTTGGCTGATTTTGCCTTATTTAGCCGTATTTACTTTGGCTTTTAGCCGATTACATGTGTTGGCTGTACTTATGCTGGGCATTGTTATGTCTGGACTCGTCGGTCTGATTCAAGCCCCTGACTTTAACCTACTTAAATTAAATAATGCGATTTACGATGGCTTTTTGGGCATGTTTGAAGTCGCATTGCTTTCAATGTTACTCGGTGGTATTTCAGCCATTATGCGAAAAGAAGGTGGCTTAGAGTGGCTAATACAACGCATTTATCAACTTACGCGTTTATTCAAAGTGGGAACGCAAAGAGCTGGTGAAATCGGAATCTGCCTTCTGGTAATCTTGTCTAATTTCTTTGTGGCAAATAATACGGTTGCCATTATTCTATCTGGCGATATGGCACGTGAAGTTGCTAAAGAATATGGTGTTGACCCAAAACGCTCGGCTGCTTTGTTGGATATTTTTTCTTGTGTTGTTCAAGGCTTAATTCCGTTTGGCGCACAATTATTATTGGCGTGTTCAATTGCAAAATTATCGCCAATGGAAATGATCCAAAACGTTTATTACTGTTGGATCTTAGCGGTGATTGCTATACTCTCCATTGCTTTTAGATATCCCAAAATACAGATGAATCAAATTTAGACTGGCATAAAAATAGAGTCTTTAAAGGTAAGCTAGATGCTTACCTTTTTTATTTTTCATGTTCTAACTTAGATTATGACGATGAATTGGACGTTGTTTAAGTTGTTTTTTAAACTGCAACAGCGTTATTCCATTATACATTTTAAATGCTCTAGCAAGCGCAGACTGATCTGAGTAACCGAGTTGCACGGCGATATCCGTTAACTCTAGCCCCTGATTTAATAGGCGCTCACATTGTGACATCCGTTCTTGCTCAAGTATGCGTTTAAATGATGTTCCGCGATCTTTTAATTGTCGTTGCAAAGTCCTCACCGACAAACATAATTCTGTCGCAATATCTTCAATCTTTGGCGCTTCGTGACGAATACGCAAATACTCAGCAATAATTAAGTGGAGTTGCCGATCAAGACTCGATTGCACGGGTTTTGATGCAATCGCCTCTTCCGCTTGTTGAACCAACAATTGCATAAGTGAAGGATCTGCTTGTTGAGGTTTTAGCTGCAACCCCTGCGTGCGAATTTGAAACTGATATTCAACTTGGCTGAACTCTACCTGACAACCATAGAACTTTTGATATTCATACAATGGTGCGATAGCTTCATGCGCCATGATCACTTTATACAGTGGAAAGGTATCGTGCACTAATATTTGCTTTGCCAATGAAACCATCATGGCATTCGTCAGCTCATTGATAAAATTATAGTCATCACAAATAAACGGCCAGCTTAAAATCAGTATTTCACCGTTCTGGTGAATCTGCATGGGTGTAATCTCTTCACCATCAATCACCAAGCGGCTAAATCTTAAAATATAGTTCAGTGCTTCCGCCACCGTCTCACTTCGTGTCGCCATATATCCAAGCACACCAAAATGCTCAGGTTTCACATATTGAGCCATTTCAAAAATATAATTGGCGCGATTCAAATAAACCTGCGTGAGAGAATTAAGTTTTAAGAAAAAAGAATAAGAGGATTGCATGGCAATCGGTGCTGCCAAAATCTTATTCAGCGTATCAACATCCTGATTTAATGCAGTCTTTATCTCTTTATCGAGCTGTTTCACTTGAATAAATGTTTGCCATAAATGGAAATATCCATTGGGTATTTGAATATCTTTCACGATGCACTATTCCTTTAGGCAAAATTGACTTTATTCATTTTCATTTGTCGTAAAATGTATAAAAAATGGCAAGTACTGTCAAAACAATCAGACCAATGCCATACATACTTAAACGATCTAAAGCGGATGAATGAAAATAAGATGAACGCATTGGTAAAATATCAGGTTGATCCTGTCGTACGCACGAATCTCAATTTCAAGCTCTCAGAAATTCCTCGTTTTTGGTTTGGTGGAGATCCATTCAAAACCCGTATGTTTGATGCATTGAGTCTAACTTTCCCAGACGGAGAGCGCTACTTCATTGAATCAGTTCGATTATTTAGAGATAAAATCAAAGACCCTGAATTACAAAAACGAGTCGCAGATTTTATTCGACAAGAAGCACAGCATGGAATTGCGCATGACAAGATGAATCAGGTCATGAAAGATCAAGGTATGCCTGTCGATCAATTTATTAAGGTTCTTAACAAAATTTTTAAATTCGAACTGACACGTCATTCACCTCAATACAATATTGCCATGACTGCTGCAGCCGAACACTTAACTGCATTAATGGCTGATACTTTTTATAGTCAAAAAGCAACCCTTGAAGATGCTCACCCCTATGTGCGCGCGCTTTTAGCATGGCATGCTATCGAAGAGATGGAGCATCGTGATGTGGCTTTTGATGTCATGAAACAAGTCGGTGATGTTCCAGAACTTACTCGACAATTTGCTTTGGCATTTACAACTTTCATGATGCTTGGATTTACAACTTATCGTGCCAATATCATGTTGAAGTATGACGGATTTAGTCGTTTAGACCGTTTCAAAATGACCGTCAAAGGACTTCCATGGTTTATCGGTCGAAATGGCATGTTAACGAGAATGAAAGGTCCATACCTAGATTGGTTTAAAAAAGACTTCCATCCAAGCCAACATCCTGTGATTGCCCAATATGATGTCTGGGTAAAAACATTAGCCGAGACCAATGATCCAATTCAAGCTGGTGAAGCATTCTGGCAAGCAGCTCGATAATATTCCTATTGCCGGCTGGATCATTTTTATTCAGATGATTTAGCCGACATTACTTACAGTTTTAATCTCCTTCTCTCTCTTCTTTTGTCCTGTAGAGATAATGACCTCAATGTGATTTTTTTACATACTTGTTCTTTCTGCATAAGTGATAAAATAAAATGAATGCAATTACCACATACCATCCAGTGATTCGTAAGCACCTTGATTTCCGACTCAACGAAGTACCACGATTTTGGTTTAACAACGATCCTTTTAAAACACGTGTATTTGATGCTTTGAGTTTGACATTTCCAGATGGAGAACGATATTTCATACAGTGTGTCCGACTATTTCAACCGCATATTCAAGATCCTGTCTTAGCCAAACGTGTGAAAGACTTTATTCAACAAGAAGCGCAACACGGTATTGCCCATGACAAAATGAATAAAATTTTAATTGAGCAAGGTATGCCGATTGAAAAATATATTCATCAAGTCAATCAACGTTTCAAACATGCGTTAAAAAGGTATCCTGATCGTTTTAATATTGCGATCACCGCTTCATGCGAACACTTAACCGCTTTAATGGCAACGACCTTTTTCAGTCATAAAAGTACGATGGCCCATGCACATCCTTTTGTCCGTGGTTTATTTGCATGGCATAGTATTGAAGAAATGGAACATCGCGATGTTGCTTATGATGTTATGATCGAGGTAGCGCAGACTTCAAACCTTACACGTTATACCGCCTTGGTTTTAGTTACGCTTATGATGTTTGGATTTACCATGCAAAGAACACATGGACTTCTCAAACAAGATGGTTTTACTCGAATTGAAAGGTTAAAAATGTTTGCTCAAGGCTTGAAATGGTTGCTTGGAAAAGATGGCATTTTAACGGCAAAAAAACGAGAATATTTAGACTGGTTTAAGCCTGATTTCCACCCAAACCAACACCCTATTATTCATCAATACCAAGTTTGGGTTGATACGCTCGCTGAAACTCAAGATCCAATTCAAGCAGGTGAAGCTTTTTGGCAAGCTGCGATATAAAAAAGAATGTAAAAAAAGTCCGATCAATCGGACTTTTTTGTTGTTATGACGCCATTACCATTTAGCGTAATGTTGCTCTAATAGTCCATACTCTTGATTAAGCTCAATATGCTGACCATCATCTGAAATAATAAAACCCGTAATTTTAGATTGCCACTGACTGAACTGGCTGCCTACCATTCTAAGATTAAGATTTTCATAACGGCGCCAGCCTGTTTCAATGGTCAATTGTAATTTGTCATCCATAGATCGTATGGTCCACATCTGATCATTTTGCATTTCAAAAAGAACATCCGTCAACGCATAAAGGCGTCCATTAATCCACAAACAGTTTTCATTGCCAAAACTTTCATTCACGCCAGAGGCAAGATTCAAACCCACACGGTTTCCTTGCGCATCCCAAAAATTTGAAGATAGCCAAAACCAAGCCGTTTCAGGTCTTAGAAAACCGCAAGTATCATCAAGCGAAGCTAAAGTTCGTGAGTTAAATTCAATTTTTTCTTTTTGTTTATTAATGAAATACCCTTCAACGGCCAATGTAGTTAGTTTCTGAGTATAGGTCCAACCATTAATCCCAGTAGGACTGCACATCGACAAAGGATCTGTTCCAGCACAAAAGATTCGCGCAGACAGTTTTTCTTCACCATGTTTGATCACTTTGATATAACGAACACCATTGGCATGTTGGATATCGAGTTGGATTTTTCCATGTTGAAAATGGCTATGATTAAATAGTGGCTGTTCATCTAGAACCGTACTGAGCGCCAATACATTAATCGCATTCCACTCGACGACTTGTCCGGTGTTATGGTCATAAATATAGATGAAACCATGTCCCGCCCAAGCGATATTGACGATAGCCATCCCAATGCTGTAATGCTCATGTTGGATACTACAAAACTTAAATTTCTTATATTTAAGTTTTTTTCTCCATCCTTTGAGCACTTTGCCATATGGCGTTTTATAAATATATTTTGAGACAGAAATTGCACTTGGCAATTCTGTAAAACGCCCATAGCGCGGTTGACCATTTACTTGAATTAAATCCATTGGGACTCAGCCTAATTTCATTCCATGACAATTATAGACTTTAGTCTAAAGTATTTCATTTACTGTATGAAAACATAGATTAAAGAACCGATACAGACGGCCTCTTTTTTCTTATATATTCAATACTTTGACTACCAGTTCCCTTCACCCAGTGTTTGGCCGATATAATGATATTGTGCCTTGGATCTTGAAAATTTAATTGGACAAGCCAACTGTTTTTCTACCTCATTTGCATCTTTCCTTAGAGGTACATCTACTGTCCAAGCACGTTGTTGAGCCAAATCTGACGTCAGAGCTTCGTCTAGATTTAACACAGGTTCTACACATACGTCTAATTCAGAAAATGTTTTACGCCATACATCAAAACTTTTTTCCTTGATTTTATCAGCGATGGCAGTCTTGACTGCTTTTCGATCTTCAAGATCAAATGAAGTTCCTTTTTCCAATAAGATAGGCAGTTCTAATACAGTTGCCAGACCTGTCATAAATTGAGGTTCTAAACTTCCAATTGAGATATAGCGCCCGTCTTGCGTTTGATAATAGTCATAAAATGTTCCCCCGTTCAGATGTTCATTTTCAGGGTACTGATTCTGCCCACCTGCAAGTACAGCTGCCGCGGCCATATTGTTTAAGGTCACCGCACAATCCGTCATGGAGATATCAATATATTGACCTAAACCGCTTCGTTGCCTTTCAATCACGGCTGTTAAAATGCCGATCACTGCGTGTAAAGAACCGCCTGCGACATCAGCAATTTGAATCCCCATAGGTGGTGGTCCACTTTCCTGCCGACCTGAATGCCCAGCAATCCCTGAGAGCGATACATAATTAATGTCATGTCCCGCTTTATCTTTATAAGGACCTGTTTGCCCATATCCTGTTATTGAACAATAAATCAAACGTGGGTTTATTTCAGATAAAGTTTGATAGTCGAGTCCTAAACGTCGCATCACTTCAGGACGGAACTGCTCAATGACGATATCGTATTCTGAAATTTTTGATTTAATGAGTTCAATACTCTGACTATCTTTTAAATCTAGAGCAATCGACTGCTTGTTGCGATTCAAATAACTGTGCGCTGTGGCTTGACCATTTGCATAAGGTGGCAACAATCTGACAAGGTCTGGTCGATTTGGTGACTCTATATGGACTACCTCTGCCCCTAGATCTGCTAGGTACAAGGTTGCAAAAGGTCCGGGTAATAATGTGGAAAAATCTAAAACTTTCAATCCCTTTAATGCAGCTGTCATTGTTATTTTCACCAAGAATATGTTGATTTTTCACCCATAATAGAAATATAAAACAAGATTAACAATGTCATGTTCAGCCATTTACCTTGATCATTTCGGCAATTTATGATGTAAAAGAGCAATTACTCTAGTGATAATTGCCAATTAAATTATTTTTTGTGTCATTTAGGTCAAGTAGCAGTGAACATCAAAGAGACTGAAGGATTTAACATGAGTCGCGATACGATAAGTATCCATTTTGTGAATGCAGCCCTGACTGGGGTAAAACGTCTAGGGATGGATGTTGACACTTTACTTTCACATGTCGGCATTGAAGCTGAACTACTCCGCCAACCTAAAGCACGTATTTCTCCTGAGCAGTACACACGCTTTGTTAAAATGCTGTGGATGGTCACCCAAGATGAACACGTTGGTTTTGATATCCAGCCACGTCGCTTAGGGACCTTTGCGATCATGTGTCAATTGATCATACATGCCAAAACTTTAGGTGATGCGCTTGAGTTATCATCACAGTTCTATAAGCTATTCGGTGATGAGTGGTCTGTGACTTTAGAGCGCGATAAGCATGAAGCACGCTTAGTTCCACTGATTCCAAAAACAATGGATCCTGACCATTTCATTACTGAAAGTATGCTCATGATCTGGCATGGTTTGGCATCGTGGCTCATTGAACGTCGCATCCCCTTAGAGCGTGTACATTTTTCTTATCCACGCCCACAACATGCAGATGAATATGATGCGTTATTTTTTGCGCCAGTGATCCAATTTGATTCAGCTCGTACTGAAATCACATTTGCTGCAGACTACTTAGATCTTCCAATTCGCCAAGATGAAAACACCTTGGAAGAGTTTCTAAAAGGTGCTCCAGCGAAACTGTTGGTGAAATTCAAAAATACCAATTCGCTCACATCACGTATTCGTGAAGTATTGAAGAGCCAAATTGGTGAAGAAATGCCAACATTAAATGATGTTGCTGCCATGCTTTATTTATCACCACAGACGCTTCGCCGTCGCTTAGCTGCTGAAGGTAAGAGCTATCAAGGTGTAAAAGATGCCTTACGTCGAGACGCCGCAATTCACTTACTGTTAAACCCATCTTTAACTTTAGAAGATGTTGCACAACAAGTCGGCTTTAGTGAAACCAGTACCTTCCACCGAGCATTTAAAAAGTGGACAGGTGTCACACCAGGACTGTATCGTCAATTACATGGTTATCATTAATTTATTCAAACATAAAAAAGTCTGACATTGTTCAGGCTTTTTTTATTACAAATGGATTTAAGTGCTTATTTATTTTGCAAAAATATTCAAGTTGAAATTAAACTATTCGGAATATCTAAAGGAATAATAAGATGACACTTACTGCAATCTTAATCTCAATTTTGATTGGAATAGCGCTTTATTTTTACAGTGCAAAATCACACAGTTATCGACCTCAAGTTGATATACGGTACACTTATAATATTGTCGGAGAAAATGCATATCAAAAAAATTTACTTAAAATAGCTGGTCAAAAAAATCTGTATCTAAATTTCATGAATGTACTGCTCATGTTCTGTCAGAACCATTTAACCAATACGATCCAAATGCGATCAAAGTTGAAATCAACGGATTAACAGTTGGCTATTTAAGTAAATTAGAAGCTGAAAAACTGAAAGGGCAGATTATCAATAAAAAAGTGCCCGCTGTAATTAACGGTGGTTGGTATGTTTATGAAGATAATGAAGGTTCTTATGGTGTAAAGCTTGCCATATCAAACGCCAAAGATTTGATATAGCAAAATTATAATCAAAGCATTCACAATACAAATTTGTTTTTTAATTCGTCAAAAACTTTCATTTCACAATCTAAAACATTTAATTTTTCAGTGACCAAAAATATCAAACGACTCATCCGTTCTCGTCATTGCACAATCACATAGATCATCTACACTCAAAACACCATAACAATTTCAACCTATAAAAAAGGAACTATTATGAGCGAGGCTTACATCATTGATGCCATTCGCACACCACGCGGAAAAGGAAAAAAAGATGGTTCTTTACATGAAGTAAAACCAATCACATTACTCACAACGCTGTTAAATGAACTTCAAACTCGCCATCAACTCGATACTTCTAAAGTCGATGACATCGTACTGGGTTGTGTAACTCCAATTGGTGATCAAGGCGGTGATATCGCTAAAACTGCTGCAATTGCAGCAGGCTGGAATAATGATGTAGCAGGCGTTCAAATCAACCGTTTTTGTGCTTCAGGACTAGAAGCTGTCAATCTTGCTGCACAGAAAGTTCGTTCAGGCTGGGAAGATATTGTCGTTGCAGGTGGTGTAGAGTCAATGTCGCGTATTCCAATGGGCTCCGATGGTGGGCCATGGGCACTCGATCCAGAAACAAACCTAAAATCTACCTTTGTTCCACAAGGGATTGGTGCTGATTTAATCGCAACTTTAGATGGATACTCTCGTGCTGATGTAGATGCTTTTGCTGCAGATTCACAAAAGAAAGCAGCAGCGGCTCAAGCGAATGGTTACTTCAATAAATCAGTTGTACCAGTAAAAGATAAAGCTGGCGTTGTCGTTTTAGATAAAGACGAGTTCATCAAACCAACGACTACCGTTGAAGGCTTAGCCAAATTAAATCCAAGCTTTGAAATGATGGGCGGTATGGGATTTGATGCAGTCGCATTACAAAAATATCCAGAAGCTCAGAAGATTAATCACGTTCACCATGCAGGAAACTCTTCAGGCATTGTAGACGGCGCTGCTGTTGTTCTACTTGCATCTGAAAAAGCGGTTCAAGAACAAGGCTTAAAACCACGTGCCAAAGTATTAGCAACTGCGCTTGTCGGAACTGATCCAACAATCATGTTAACTGGTCCAGCACCTGCGGCACGCAAAGCTTTGGAAAAAGCTGGCTTAACCATTGATGATATCGATTTATTTGAAGTGAACGAGGCGTTTGCGGCTGTAGTAATGCGCTTTATTAATGAACTCAATGTCGATCCTGCAAAAGTCAATGTAAATGGTGGTGCAATTGCAATGGGTCATCCACTCGGTGCGACAGGTGCCATGATTTTAGGTACGTTGCTCGATGAACTTGAACGTCAAGGTAAAAAACGTGGCTTGGCTACACTGTGTGTAGGTGGTGGTATGGGTATCGCAACGATCATTGAATTGGTATAAGGAGAAGAATAATGAGTGCAATTCAATTTGAAAAAAATGCTGATGGCATTGTTATTCTCACCTTAGACTCACCTAATCAGTCTGCCAATACCATGAATGCAGATTTCCGAGTTGCTTTGGAAGAGACGGTAACAAAACTGAAAGCCGAATCTGGCATTACAGGTATCATTTTTAAATCTGCAAAGAAAACCTTTTTTGCAGGCGGTGATTTGGATGAGTTGATTCAAGCTCAACCAGAACACGCCACTGAATTCTTTGGCATGATCCAAAAAATGAAAGCGGAATTCCGCTATATTGAAACCTTGGGTGTACCTGTTGTTGCTGCATTAAATGGAACAGCGCTCGGTGGTGGTTGGGAAATCGCACTAGGCTGTCATGCTCGTATTGCATTAAATGATCCTAAAGCGAAATTTGGTCTACCTGAAGTTACCTTAGGATTGTTACCAGGTGGCGGTGGTATCGTGCGTATGGTACGACTGCTCGGCTTGCAGAATGCTTTTCCTTTCTTGATGGAAGGTAAACAATTTGGTGTAGAAAAAGCAAAATCTCTAGGCTTAATTCAAGATACGGCTGATTCTGAACAAGAGCTCATGGATAAAGCGATTGCTTGGGTTAAAGCAAATCCAAAATCTCAACAACCATTCGATGTTAAAGGATACAAAATTCCAGGTGGTACGCCATCATCACCTCAAGTGGCTCAAGTCCTTGCGATTGCACCAGCAATGTTGCGTGACAAAACAAAAGGTTGCTATCCAGCCCCTGAAGCCATTATGGCTGCTGCCGTTGAAGGTGCTCAGGTAGATGTTGATACTGCGTTAACTATTGAGTCTCGCTATTTTACGTATCTGGCAACTGGTCAAGTTGCGAAAAACATGATTGGTACGTTCTGGCATGGACTGAATGCAATCAAATCAGGTGAAAGCCGCCCTAAAGAGCCTGCAAAATGGCAAGCGACCAAAGTAGGTGTTTTAGGCGCTGGAATGATGGGGGCTGGCATTGCCTACTCGACAGCGATTAAGGGGATTCAAGTCGTCCTTAAAGATGTATCGATTGAAAATGCAGAAAAAGGTAAGGCGTATAGTCAAAAACTGTTAGATAAACGTGTTTCACAAGGTCGAATGACTGCTGAAAAACGCGAACAAATTTTATCTCTCATTACCCCTACAGCGAATGCATCTGATCTACAAGGCTGTGATTTAATCATTGAAGCTGTATTCGAAAATCAAGAACTCAAAGCCAAAGTAACTCAAGAAGCTGAGCAATATTTAGTTGACGGCGGTGTGATGGCTTCTAATACATCCACCTTACCGATCACAGGTCTTGCAACAGCAAGTAAAGATTCGAAAAACTTTATTGGACTGCATTTCTTTAGCCCTGTTGATAAAATGCAGTTGGTTGAAATTATTAAAGGTAAAGAGACTTCAGCTGAGACACTAGCTAAAGCCTATGATTATGTTCAACAAATTGGAAAAACACCTATTGTTGTGAATGATAGTCGTGGTTTCTTCACCAGCCGCGTATTTGGTACTTTTGTCAACGAAGGTTTGCGTTTACTGGCTGAGGGAGTACATCCAGCCAAAATTGAAATGGCTGCTTTAAAAGCAGGTATGCCAGTCGGTCCATTAGCAATCCAAGATGAAGTCGCATTAACCTTGTCTGAGCATGTGACCAACGAAACGCGTAAAGCGCTTCAGGCTGAAGGCAAAGATTTACCACACTCCCCTGCTGAAGATGTTTTAAAGCAAATGATCCATGAGTTTGGGCGTAAAGGGAAAGCTGCTGGTGCTGGTTTTTATGAATATCCTGAAAGTGGTAAAAAATACCTTTGGGATGGTTTAAACCATTGGACGAAAGAGACTGATATTTCTGAGCAAGAAATGATTGATCGCTTCTTGTTTGTGCAATCTTTAGATACCTTACGTTGTCTTGAAGAGGGTGTTTTAGAGTCTGTCATTGATGGAAATATCGGTTCTATTTTTGGCATAGGATTCGCCCCTTGGACTGGCGGCGCTTTACAGTTCCTCAATCAATATGGACTCGCACAAGCGCTTGACCGCGCGAATCAGCTTGAAGCGAAGTATGGTGAGCGTTTTAAAGCACCTCAACTCCTCAAGGACAAAGTTCAGTCTGGTCAGTCGATTTGATTGATATAAACTAAAAACCTCTCTTCGGAGAGGTTTTTCAATCTAAAGTAACTGGAAATCCCTTAAAAGTCTTAATCTCTTTGAGCGTAAACATGCTCTGCATTTCCTTGATACCAGGGAGTCTTCTAATTGTTTTCATAGCAAAATCTGCATAAGTATCGAGATCTCGAGACACAACTTGAAGCAAAAAATCTGCATCTCCGCCAATACTATAACAAGCGACTACGTTATCTAACTCTAGAACCTTTTCTTCAAATTTTTTGGCTTCAACTTCACTATGTCTATCAATTGACACTCGTATAAAGACCATTACACCCAAATTAATTTTTCTTCTATCAAGGTTAACACCATATCCTTTGATAATTTTTTCGTCTTCTAATCGTTTAACACGACGCCAACATGGTGATGGAGAAATACCGACTTGTTCCGCCAGTATTTGATTGGTCACTCGTGAATCTTGTTGAAGTAGTCTTAAAATTTTTTTGTCAAATCTATCAAAGTTCATAATGAAAATTTTAACCTTTTTTATTTTATTTATAGAAAGGATATACCTCAATCAATAGAAAAGGCAAACGAAAACGATCACTTTGTGCTTTGTATTTGATTGAAAATGTTCTTACCTTCACAAAAAACAAGATATCCATGTTTGTAGAACAAAACTTTTGCACTTATCTTTTAGCTCTGACTATTGCTGCCGCTGTACCCGGGCCAGGTATGATCACAATTCTAATTAATACAATTAAAAATACCAAAATGCATGGCTGGTTTACTCTATTTGGATTAATCACAGGTGATTTCTTATATTTAACCTTATCTCTTATCTTTATTAAATTTCTTCACCAATTTATAGATCCTAAAATAATTCAGATCATTATCATCATCGGTGCATTTTATTTACTATACATAGCAATACAAATTTGGGCATCCAATATCCGTGAAATGAACCAAAATCATTTCAAGTTTTCACCAACAAATAAAAAAATTTACAAAACCTCCTATGGACAAGGCCTACTTGTCACAATTAGCAATCCTAAAACGATGACGTTTTACATTGCACTATTACCCCCATTTCTTTCCGCTAATACCATGTTCAGCTTAGAGCAGATCTTTAGTGTATATGTCGCGACGATGTTCGTCTTAGTTTTGATTGGAGGACTGTATATTTCTTTGGCTATCATCATTATGAAATATTTATGTTCTCAAAGAAAAATGGATATCATTATGAAATTATTAGCATCAATTATGGCATTTATATCACTAAGCCTGATCTATTCGAACATTTCAGCTTTTACATAGTGATCATTAAAATATGCTTATAAGTACAACAATATTTTGTTGTGAACATTTCTATATTTCTATTCTGTGTTATAAAGTAACATATTCTCAGATTCATTTTACCCAACTTGGTATAGCATTATGACTGATCACTCTTCACCAGAAAAATCTCCTTGGGGTTGGAAAGCGCTAATTATCGCGATCATTTTAAGTATTATATTTATGGTGATTTTCTATATAGCCATTGAAAATGAACCTGACTATATGCCAAGTAAACAACGAACAGAAACCAGTGAACATCATGCATTCAAAGCATCACCTGTGATGTCTGAAGAAGCAGCAGCAAAAATAGAAGCCAACAAAGCTGCTCAAGCTAGTGCAACTGAGCACAATATGACTGAAGAAGAACACGCAGCAATGGGCGAACACAGTCATACACATGATGGTCAATCAGGTTCACATAGTCATTGATATTTGTGATGAAAAAACGGAGCATTGCTCCGTTTTTTTATTCAAGCTGCATCGTCATATAAACATGAGGAATACCACAATCTAAGTATTCCTTACCTTGGGGCTCAAACCCTAAACGTTGATAAAATGGTAATGCATGAACTTGAGCAGAAAGATTCAAGGTTGGTCGCTTTTCCCTTTGAGCAAACTCAATTATAAATTTCATGAGCTCAAACCCAACACCTTTTCCTCGATAAGCCTTTATGACTGCTACCCTTCCAATACTATGGTTTTGAAGTAGTCGAGCCGTGGCGATTGCCTCACATTCATGGAAAACAACGAAATGAATCGATGTCTCATCTTCCATATCCCATTCGTCTTCAGGTGAAATTAGTTGTTCCAGAATAAATACTTGCTCTCGTATCTGCATCGCGTAGCACTTTAATTGCGACCATGAACCTACTTGAACATCAAAGACATTACTCATATGTTAATTCCCAAAGGGGTGTTAGCACTTTTCACCAATATTTTGTTGCTCCCACTCACCTTTTAGAAGCAACTCTAATGAGTGCTTTTGAATACCATACATATTTTTTAATGCAATGATTTGACCTAACACTTGCTGATCTGGTGCGTTCAAATCTTTGCGCTTGGTGGCTAAAATCATTTTATTTTTGCTGGTATGTTCCAAAGCCACAAATTCAAAAACTTTAGTCTCGTAACCATAGGCTTTTAACAATAGCGCTCGAATTGTATCTGTCAGCATTTCAGCTTGTTGCCCCTCATGAATACCAAACTGCAACATTGGTTTTAATACAGAGGGACTTTGCATTTGAGGTCTCAACTCTTTGTGGCAGCACGGCGCGCACATAATCATTTGCGCATTCAATCGAATACCGGTATGAATCGCAAAATCAGTTGCTACATCACAGGCATGCAACGCAATCATGACATCGAGTTTTTCAGGCGAGTAAGTTCGTACATCTCCTTGGAAAAAATCTAAATGCTTAAAATCTGATTTACGGGCAACATCTTGACAGAATTGAACCATTTTCTCATTCAGTTCCACACCTGTAACATAAGGATTGTAATCATTTTTTTGTAAGTAATCATACAGTGCAAAGGTGAGATAACCTTTACCTGAGCCAAAATCGACAACGTTGAGCTGCTGATCAACTTGAATTTGGTTTAATGCGCCTGAGCAAATCTCAACAAATTTATTAATCTGTTTCCACTTACGCGCCATGCTTGGAATAATTTGTTCTTTTTGATCCGTAATACCCAACGGTTGAAGAAAATAACTTTCTTGCTCAACAAACCGGTGTTTTTGACGGTCATGTGATTTTTCAATGATCTTGGAGACTGAAGCCTTTTTACTTTGAGTTAAGATGGCTTTTTTCTTATTTTTCTTGAGCTGTAACTCGCTGTCCAATGTAAAAAGATTGGCTTGTTTGCATTCACTGACCAATTTACTCACCAACGGATCAGCTTCATCAATTGGAAAATTTTTGGTCACATCTTGAGTTTTAAAGCGATACAGAACATTCAGCATCCATTCATCTTGTAATCGAATCATGCGTAAAGTCATCTTCTCTAAAGCTTCTATCTCGCCCTGATATTGACTCAGAATCATACGATCAAAACGCTGAGAAGCTAATGCTTGATGAAATGCTTCAAGAAATTGTTGCTCTTGCGGGGTGGAAGATGCCGAAACGGTCATAAACAGTGCCAAAAAAAGAAATGCTATTAAATTTTAATGCGTCTTACGCGAAAAGCAAAATTCAATTACGATACAGATGTATAATTAAATGTGTAAGTGAACAATGAAAGCATCTCCTGCTTCGTATGATCCATTAGAAGAAAAAATTAATTTCATCAGTCATGCCATTGGTGCTGTCTTGGCCGTCATCGGTGCCATTTTATTGATTATAAAAGGTACTGCTTATCCTTTGGCACAATGGATCGGGCTTTGGGTCTATGGACTTAGTTTAGTTCTACTCTTTACGGCGTCTAGTCTTTATCATTTTGCGGAAACACCTGACCGTCGGGGTTGGTTTAAAAAATTGGACCACACGGCTATTTATTATCTCATCGCAGGAACATACACTCCTTTTCTATCTATAGCTTTACCAACGCAAAAAGCTCACTATTTATTAATTGCGCTTTGGGTAATTGCGGCGATTGGCACTTTGTTCAAATTAGTATTTATTCACCATTTTCAAAAAATATCGCTTTTTGCCTATCTTGCAATGGGATGGTTAGCATTACTTGTGATCGATGATATGCGTACATATTTATCTGATCAAAGTTTAAGCTTACTTATAATTGGTGGCCTTGCTTACACCATAGGCGCATTGTTTTATGCTTTAAAAAAGGTAAGATACACTCACGCTATCTGGCATATTTTTGTATTGATAGGTGCAGGATCACATTTCTTGTCTATTTATCTTTACGTGCTATAACCACTTTAACTACATCGTCTAGCAACCCTAACACCGTAGAGCGAGTTGGTATTTCGTATTTTTTTAAGAAATTACGCCTTTTTTAAAAAGATTACGCTATTAAATCTAAGTTTTTTATTTTTAGTAAGTGTAAGGTCTCTCATGGCGTCTAATACAGCATCACAACAAGCTCAACCCGCAAACTCTAAAACTCGGGTATTAACTGCAAGTCTCGTTGGTACAACCATCGAGTTCTTCGATTTTTATATTTACGCAACAGCTGCAGTCATTATTTTCCCCTACTTGTTCTTTCCAACAAGTACAGATCCTATGACAGCAACGATTCAATCATTAGCAACTTTTGCAATCGCATTCATCGCACGTCCTATCGGCGCCGCACTATTCGGTCATTTGGGAGATCGAATCGGTCGTAAAGCAACCTTAGTGGCAGCCTTGCTAACCATGGGACTTTCTACCGTTGCGATTGGTTTACTTCCAACCTATGCGCAAATTGGCATTGTGGCACCCTTACTTTTAGCTTTGTGCCGATTAGGTCAGGGCTTAGGTTTAGGTGGCGAATGGTCAGGTGCAGTTCTACTCGCAACTGAAAATGCGCCAGAAGGCAAACGTGCTTGGTACGGTATGTTCCCTCAACTTGGTGCACCTATCGGCTTCATCCTTGCCACAGGCTCTTTCCTTACGCTTGGGGCATTCATGAGTGAAGAAGCATTCATGTCATGGGGATGGCGTATTCCATTTATTTCAAGTGCCTTATTGGTGATTGTAGGCTTGTGGATTCGCTTAAAGTTGCATGAAACGCCAGCATTCCAAAACGTGCTTGATAAACAAAAAGAAGTGAATGTCCCTTTTGTACAAGTTTTTAAAAAGCATTCAAAAATGCTTGTACTCGGAACGATTGCAGCCATTTGTACTTTCGTAGTTTTTTACTTAACCACTGTATTTGCATTGCAATGGGGTACAAAACAATTAGGTTACTCTCGTGAAGAGTTCCTACAACTTCAGTTGGTTGCAACGCTTTGTTTTGCAGCATTTATTCCCCTTTCTGCAATTTTTGCGGAAAAGTTCGGTCGTAAAACCACTTCGATCGCGGTGTGTGTAATTTCTGCTATTTTTGGTATTTTCTTTGCGGACATGTTGGAGTCAGGAAGCACACTGATTGTGTTCTTATTCTTATGTATTGGTCTTGCGATTATGGGCTTAACCTATGGTCCAATCGGTACGGTACTTTCAGAAATCTTCCCGACATCGGTGCGTTATACTGGTTCGGCGTTAACATTTAACCTTGCTGGTATTTTTGGTGCATCTTTCGCACCTTTGATTGCAACGAAATTGGCAACTGAATATGGTTTGTCTGCAGTAGGCTATTATTTGACGGCTGCATCAATCCTTTCACTGATTGCTTTCCTGATGATTCGCGAAACGAAACATGATGATGTGAATAATCAAATTTGATGTTTTCATCTAAAAAAACCGGCTTAAGCCGGTTTTTTTATTAGCTGAGTTCAATGATATCAATCATCGGTGGTACTCTGAATCTGAATGGGACACCTACCATGCCAGTACCTACGGACACATAAACATTGGCATGTTCATGCTTATATAAACCACGTTTATGACCCAAGATAGACACTTTTTTCATGATGTAATCTGTCAACCACGGAAGCTCCACTTGTCCCCCATGTGTATGCCCTGACAACATCAACGGATGAGTTGGCAATTTTGGCACCATATCCACCGTATCCGGATTATGTGACAGAATTAACCACGGCTTATCTTGTGGTAAATCAGGCATATCCCGCATGTCAGCCTTACCTGCCCACAAATCCCCCACACCAATCAATCTAAACTCATCAAACTCAACAATCTTACCTTCAATATCCATCACCTGATTTGAAGCTAGCGCATCTTTTAATAATGCCTGAATTGGTGGACCTGGATATTGCTCATCATGATTACCATTCACAGAATAGACAGGCGCTTGGATTTCTCTCAATACTCGGAGCTCTTCTGCCAGCTTATTTTCTGGTTCGTAGGTCCAATCTCCTGCCACAACCACTAAATCTGGTTGAACTTGATTAATCTTATTTACGATAATTTTCAGTTGTCTTTCATGCCCAGAAAACAATCCAATATGTAGGTCTGCAATTAATGCCACTTTAATCGGACGTTTAAAGGGTTGCGTTGAACTTAACTTGTAACTCAGGTTATTCACTACTACACGATGTGGCTCAATGAAACGTGCATAAATCAATATACTGCTCAACAAGAAAATAAACACACCTTCATGCAATGAAAATATACCTTGCCAAGTAGCAAAAATACTAAAAAACCACAACGGAACAAGTAAATAAGAAAGATAAAATGCCAAGAGATGAACAAAGGCTTTAAATGGATGTATGGTTTCAGTTCGAGATTGGCTCATCCATGCTTGCGTGACTCCCCAAATAGCGAAGAGCGAGAAAATAATATAGAACGCAGCAAGGATGTTATTTGTTGTCCACATATTCAATCTCTTTCATTAAATCAGACGAATAATCTGAGTGGTTCATTTATCTTTTAAATGGTGCTCTTTATACTTTAGCACACTGAGTTCAAAGAATAGATTATGCAAGCAAATCACATGGAAAAGAATCAATCTCAACAATTGAATCGCCAAAAGAAAACATCTTTTAAAATGCGCTTCATCATGAGTTCATGTTTGGTTCTTGCTTTACCTGCATGCTCAACTTTACCTACTCAACAAGCTATTGCACCTCAATATGCGTACGACATCGACACTCATGACACCTCATTGGCACAAATTGTCGAACCATTGAAAATTAAGAATCCTGAATTAACAGGTTTTCATGTTTTATATGATCCAATCGAAGCGATAGCTGCACGTTTTCAATTAATTGAGAAAGCTGAGAAAACACTCGACCTTCAATATTACATTTGGGATAACGACCGTGTAGGTGCATTGGCTCTTTATAAAATCATTCAAGCTGCTGATCGTGGTGTAAAAGTCAGATTGTTAATGGATGACAACAACGCTAAGCCGATGGAAAGTATTTATCTCGCGCTGGATCAACATCAAAACATTGACGTAAAGTTATTCAATCCTTATAAATTCCGACGCCTTAGACCCGTTGATATGATTTTGGATCTGAAACGTATCAATCGACGGATGCACAACAAAACGTTTACAGCTGACAATCAAATTACCCTGATTGGCGGCCGAAATATGAGTAATCAATACTACAATGTCAGTGACCGATATCAATTTTCAGATGTTGATGTCATGCTTGTCGGTCATGCAGTAAGTGATATTACACACTCATTTGATGAGTACTGGAATCATGAATATGCCTATCCAGTTAAAAATATTGTCAATCATCAACAATATACATTGCGCTATGAAGGTTTAAAACAGCAACTGCAAGAGCACTTTGATGATGGTGCTGTACGTAGTTATGTTGAAATTACTCGTGAATCTCATGATTTTGATCGTTGGCTCAATCAAGAAATTAAGCTGGATTGGGTGAAAGCAGAAGTCATCAAAGATTCTCCTGAAAAAATCAAAGCGAAAGCAAAGAAAGAGGAACATCTCAACTTTCAACTGGTTGAACGCTTAGAGAAACCAGAAAAAAGTGTCGATATCATTTCCGCTTACTTCGTTCCTGAACGCAAGGGTGAGCAACGCTTAAGTGCGATCGCACAAGATGGCGTTAAAGTTCGCGTACTGACCAACTCTTTTAAAGCCAATGATGTTGCGCTTGTACATGCATTTTATGCGAAATATCGTCAGGATTTACTGCAAAACGGCGTAGAGTTATATGAGTTCCTCCCTGCTTTGCCAGAAGAATTCCAAAATAAAAATAATATTGAAATTTCTAAGCAATCCAAAGTGAGCCTTAAAGGGCTGAGTCGCTCAAGCCTACATGCAAAAATGATGGCTTTGGATGACAAGCAAGTATTTATCGGATCATTTAATTTTGATCCACGTTCAGCCAATCTAAATACTGAAATTGGCGTCATTTTAAACAGCCAACCCCTAGCGCAAGCTGTCCATAAAACCATGGATCAGAACCTAAAAAAATATGCCTATAAATTAGTTCTAGATTCACAAAATAATATTAATTGGAAACAAGCGACACCTGAAGGTATTAAAATCTATACCAAAGAACCAAAAATGAAATGGTGGCAAAAAGCAAGCTTGAAAGTTATCTCGTGGTTGCCAATCGAAGGATTCATGTAAAAGCAGGGATCATCATGATCCCTGCTTTACTTCTACTGATTTAGCTTTGAGTACTTTTTGATGTAATGCTTCCAATCCTTCCTGCATTCTGAGTTGCACTTCTCTCGTTAAGCTTTCTACTGTATGCCCAGTAACATCAATCGTGGGCAAAGCTGTTAAATGTGCAACGACTTGAGGCATTTCCAATACCGCTTTGAGATGCGCGGTAAATCCAATATTTCCAATAAAGGGAGCAACCTGATCTAACTCCCCCTCTTGATTGACATAACAGATTAAACAAACTTGCACTGGTTTTTGAGCCTCAATAGCTGCAGCTAAAAGTCTTCCATGCACTTTTTTGACTTTGGTTCCATCAGTCGTGGTTGCTTCTGGAAAAAATAAGACAGGGATATTTTGCTTCAAAAATTCCGTGATTTGCTCTTTAATACGGACCGAATCTCCTGAACCTCGTTTAATGAACAGTGTTCCACCCCCTTTGGCAAGTTTCCCAAAAATCGGCCAATTTTCAATTTCTGCTTTTGCTAAGAAAAATACACGCGCACTCGAACCCAATACAGGAATATCTAACCAAGAGATATGATTGCTCACCCATAATGCGGGTTCACGAGGAATGTTGCCATGCACTTGTAAATCGATATTAAAAACTTTGCATAAGCGACGGCAAAAATGTTGTACATAGCGAGTATTGTTTGGATTATTCGGATTTTTATACATTTGATGCCTAAAAATTAAATAAAACCCTTCAGTGACAGCAGCAGTACCTGAGATGATTTTTTGGCTATATAGCGCTGTTTTTGAAAATAAATTGAGTTTTTTAGGCGTTAATGTTGTCATAAATTATTTCACTAAATAATAACAGGCGTTATCCACTATAGCTCC
Source organism: Acinetobacter sp. 24-47-62 (assembly GCF_056779765.1). NCBI lineage: Bacteria > Pseudomonadati > Pseudomonadota > Gammaproteobacteria > Moraxellales > Moraxellaceae > Acinetobacter > Acinetobacter sp. 24-47-62. Next base: position 20,558 of record NZ_JBWYIN010000019.1, on the reverse strand, counting down.
ATTCTATACTGAGCTCACCAGAGATGCATTGATTATAAAAACCGTATACATAGATTTGAAAATTCAATTTCAATTCAAATACCCAATAAAATATAATTTTTAAATCGAATTTATAGATTTAAAAATTATGCAAACTCCAACTCAATCACCATCAAATCAAGTCATTCCCATCTGGTCGGCACTCTTCTCATTGGCATCAATTGTCGGTGGCGTCTTTTTATTTATGCTGGCGTTTATACTTATGTTCAAAACCGCTTTAGGTTAATTTAAATCTATTTCCCTCAATTGTTCAATTTCCTCTACACTAGAGTTTTGATGTGGAGTATTAGCTGAGTGGAAGTTACTGGACAAAATCAAGCAAATGAACGTGCGGTCTTGGTGAGTGTTAATGTCCAAATATTAGAAGATCTTGATCAAGAAGAATTTCGTTTATTGGCCAAATCTGCTGGTGCAGAGATTCTTGAACATATACAAGCTCAACGTATTAAACCGGATCCTAAATTTTTTATTGGTTCGGGTAAAGCTGAAGAAATCGCCGAATTTGTTGCAGCGGTAGAAGCTGATATTGTCATTTTCGATCATTCCCTCACACCATCTCAAGAACGTAATCTCGAGCGTGTTATTCAATGTCGTGTCATCGATCGTACTCGCCTTATCTTAGATATTTTTGCACAACGCGCACGAACACATGAAGGTAAACTACAAGTTGAATTGGCTCAGTTAGACCATCTCGCTTCACGTTTAGTGGGTGGTCGCATGGGCTTAGATGGTCAAAAAGGTGGTATTGGTCTACGTGGTCCAGGTGAAACACAATTAGAAACAGACCGTCGTTTACTCCGCCTCCGCATAACCCAGCTCAAAGACAAACTTGAAAAAGTCCGCCAGACACGAATTCAAGGTCGTGCAGCGCGTCAAAAAGCGTCTATTCCAACAGTGTCTCTTGTCGGTTATACCAACGCAGGAAAATCCACCCTATTTAATATTCTTGCTGAAAGTGATGTGTATGCAGCAGATCAATTGTTCGCAACTCTTGACCCAACTTTAAGAAGATTAAATTGGGATGGCATTGGAACATTGGTCTTGGCTGACACAGTGGGATTCGTTCGCAATCTTGCACACTCCTTAGTAGAGTCATTCAAAGCAACCCTTGAAGAAACACTTGAGGCGACTTTGCTTTTGCATGTTATCGATTCAAATAGTCCAGAAAAGCTTGAGCAAATTGATGCTGTTGAAAAAGTCCTGAAAGAAATTGGGGCTCAGGTGCCAATATTACGCGTATACAATAAAATTGATCAAACGGGTGAAGAGCCTAAAATCATTTATGCTTCTCCCAATTTGCCCGATCGAGTCTATGTTTCAGCACACTCAAGTCAAGGTTTAGATTTACTGCAACAAGCGGTTCAAGAATGTTTAATGGGGCAAATACATCAATTTGAACTCACACTCAAACCTGAATATGGCAAATTACGCAATCAACTGTATGAATTAAATGTGATTCAGTCTGAACATTATGATGATCTAGGTCATTTGATTTTAAATATTCAAATTGCGCCACATAAATTAGAGCAACTTATAAAACAAGCACATTTACCAATTGATCAAATTCTTGGTAATAAGGCGCAACAATTTAAAAGACCTTTAGAAGAGTTTGAAATCAAATCATAAATCAGTTAAAACGTGATAAATAATGTTAAAAGTATAATCATGATGCAGTGGATGAAAACGATAGATTGGCCAGCATGGATTGGCACCATAGTGCTTATTATTGGCTTCCGAGAAGGTTCAGTTTGGCTTATGACTCAATTGAATCATCCCGAACTGGGCAATCTTGTCGGGTTGCTTTCCTTACTACTTGTACTGTTTGCTTGGCGTAGATTTGGCACTCTTCCAACCAGAGTTGTCGATGTAAATAATAAAATCATGAAAGAAAGTGCTTTTGCATTTTTACCAATTAGTGCTGGGGCATTGGTTATGTTGGTTCATATGGGTAAAGAAATTCCTCTTTTTTTACTCGTACTCACGTTAAGTACACTTATTCCACTTTGGGTTTACGCCAAAATGGCAAAACGCTGGTTATAGGAGAGAAATATGCTCGCAATTTTAATCGGCTTTGCTATTACGTTATTCGCCTATTTAATTTCAAAACCCTGTAACCGTGTCGTACCACAGATTCCTGTCATTGTATTCGGGATGTTCTTTGTGATCGTCATCTTACTGATTATTGGTATTCCTTATGATCACTACATGAAAGATGTCAATCCGATTTTTGATCATTTATTAGGATACGTCACAGTGGCTCTCGCGATCCCACTTGCAGCGATGCGTTATGACGATTTACCACTAAAAGGCATTTTAGGAATATTAGTGTTTGCTAGTGTCAGTGCTGTCGCATTGCCTATGGGCTTAGCGTATCTACTGCATATGGCAGATTCGACCATTATGGCTTTCGCTACACGTGCAGTGACAACACCAATCGCAATTAATATTGCGACCTTACTCCATGCACCAATTAGCTTAGCAATTTTAATCGTTATTTTATCTGGTGTGATTGGCGCAGCTTTTTCACCACTCATACTACGTCATATTAATGATGAGCGTGCCTCAGGCTTAGCACTCGGTTTAGCAGCCCATGCGATTGGGACAGCTCAAGCTTGGCAACGAGGCAGTGTAGCTGGTCGTTATGCTGCATTTGGTATGGCGGTAAATGCAACGTTTACAGCCGTTTGGCTCCCTACTTTTATTCACTTTTTAAAAGCGACCTCTTGATATACCCACAACTGAAAATAAAAAAGCCACTGATGAGTGGCTTTTTTATTAGACGAAAACGACCAAAAGTAGATTCTATGCAAACATAGGATTATCAACAGCAAACATTTGCTGATCTTCAAGACGATACGCCATTAATTGATTGCCCCAGACACAACCACCGTCAACATTCTGAATATGCGCAGATATTGTTTTGCCCTGTAAGGCAGCCCAATGTCCAAAAATGACTTGATGAGTTTGAGCAGCTTTTGACTCATATTCAAACCATGGCTGATAGCCAGCTGGCATCGGCTCATCTAAAGCGTCTTTAAAACTAAATTCAAGTCGACCCTCTGGATCAGTCAAACGCATACGGGTTAGATAATTCACGATACATCGTAAGCGCTCATATCCTGTTAAATCATCTGACCATAATGTAGGTTCTTTACCATACATTTCTTTCAAAAATGCATCCAGAACATCAAAATCATCATGCGCAATAACCGTTTCAACCTCTTGAGCAAACTGTTTCACTTGCTCTACTGTCCAAATATGTGGAATACCCGCATGTGTAATGACAATATTTTCATTTGGACATAAACATAAGGGTTGTTTGCGTAACCAGTCGATTAAATCATCACTGTCAATCGCATCAATCACATCACGAGTATTGTCTTTCTCTTTAATATCTTTAATGCCCCTTGCGCCCGCTAACAAGGTCAAATCATGATTACCCAAGACTGTCGCAGCAACGCCTCGATCGACCAGTTTCTTGATAAAACGTAAAGCGCCAATCGAGTTTTCACCACGTGCGACTAAATCACCCGCAAACCATAAAAAATCCTGATCAGGATCAAATTTGATTTCCTTGAGTAACATTTTCAAAGCTTCAAAACAGCCCTGAACATCACCAATCACGTAATTATATCGAATGTTTTCACCAGCCATTTATGCATCTACCATTTGATCTGCAAGTGCAACAAATTGAGCAAGTGTTAATGTTTCTGGACGCGCCATTGGATCAACACCAGCTTTTTCAAATCCTTCCTCTTGCAACATGCCTTTTAAACTGTTGCGAAGTGTCTTACGGCGTTGTGTAAATACATGGGAGACTAAACGTGCCAAGGCTTTTTCATTCTTCGCCACTATTGGCTTTACATCATACGGCTCTAAGCGAAATACCGCAGAAGTTACTTTGGGTGGTGGGTTGAACGAACCTGGTGGCACTTCAAACAAGAATGTCGGTTTACAGTAGTACTGAATCATGACTGATAAACGACCATATTCTTTGGTATTTGGTGATGCCGTAATACGATCGACCACTTCTTTTTGCAACATGAAGTGCATGTCTTTGACTTTGTCACCAAACTCTAAGAGATGAAATAACAAAGGTGTAGAAATGTTATAAGGTAAGTTACCGACAACACGCAACGGACGACCATCAAACAATTCAGTGAAGTCGTAGCGTAAAGCATCAGTTTCCACAATAGTTAAACGTTCAGGATGCGGTACACGACCCGGTAATCCAGCTGCTAAATCACGGTCTAACTCAATGACAGTCAAAGCATCACATTCACCAATTAAAGGCGATGTTAAAGCAGCAAGACCTGGACCAATTTCAACAATATTGTCACCAGTACGCGGGTTCACCGAACGCACAATTTTGGCAATGACACGTTGGTCATGTAAGAAGTTTTGACCAAAACGCTTACGCGTGTGATGCCCTTCATCTTTCGGGTTTAAGGCATTAATCTGATACATAAAGATTTCCAACGTGTAATTAAGACAAGATCACTGACGCGCTAAATCGAGCGCTAAGTCCACAGCCACATGTAAGCTCGAGCTTTTCGCAAGTCCAGTACCTGCGAGGGAGAGTGCTGTGCCATGATCGACAGAGGTGCGAATAAACGGCAAGCCCAAAGTAATATTAATGGCTTCACCAAATCCTTGCGATTTTAACACAGGTAATCCCTGATCGTGATACATGGCTAAAACTGCATCGGCATCTTTTAAATTTTCTGGTGTAAATAAGGTATCTGCAGGCAGACATAAACTCATGTCTATCCCTTGCGCACGATAGCGTTCAAGTACAGGATTAATCACTTCGATCTCCTCCACTCCTAAATAACCATCTTCACCTGCATGAGGATTTAAACCGCACACCAAAATTTTGGGAGATTCGATTTTAAATTTTGATTTTAAATCATGAATCAGAATGTCGATGACCTGATGCAAGCGCTCAGCTGTAATCGCATCCGCAACCGCACGAAGGGGTAAGTGCGTGGTTGCAAGTGCAACACGTAAGGTTTTGGTTGCCAGCATCATGACCACGCGTAACACACCAGCAAACTCTTGGTAAAACTCAGTGTGACCACTGAAATGAATACCTGCCTCATTAATCACTGACTTTTGTACAGGTGCTGTCGCCACGCCAACGCTTTTACCTGACATCGCATAATCTGCAGAACGGCGGAGTTGCTCTAAGACATAACTCGCATTTTGAGCATTTAACTCACCCAGTACTACTCTTTCATTTAAAGGAATATGTTCCACATAAAGCTGACCCACTTTTGACGATGTTTGTTGCCCTTGATACTCAATCACTTCAACTTCAAGATGAAGTATTTCTGCACGTTGCTTGAGCATTTGTATATCAGCAAGCACGACGAGTGGACGCTCATCCAGACGTTGCGCAAGGCTTAAACAGATATCAGGACCAATTCCAGCAGGCTCACCGCTGGTGACATACAAAGGAAGCATAACGATCATCATTCAAGGATTTTTATTATTTTAATACAGATCGAATGTGCGATGTTCAACAATCCCAAAATGGTAAAATCTTAGCCCTCTGATTTTTTAATCGTTCTTTTGAGTCTTTTAGCGCCAATCCATACGAAATCTTGCATCTAATAGACCAATTGCATGAGCCATCTCGGATACACATACAATCACGATAACGAGGAACAAACCTAACAAAAGAATCCGTCCAATCGTTGAACGCACTGAATAAAACGCTGAGTCTTTAATGCACAAGAAACCAAAGCCACCGATTGAATAAATAAACCAAGGGAAAATCATAAAATGTGCATACATTGAATATATAAGAATGACACTTAAAACATCGATTCCATAAATAGTGCCAAACACAATGCCTAACGCTAAATATATTCCGAGAAAAATGAATAAAAATCCGGTCAAAAATTTCGTCACCTTGCTCACTTTGATTTGATCATGGCGTGAAGATAAATCTGAATGATGAACAGGAGGAGAGAAACGATCATTATTATTTAATGAACTCATCAAAACTCCGAGCTATTATTATGATTATTTCCTCATTCTAAAAGAAATTGATTAAATAAACCGCTATACTTTTCAATCTAAATTAAATAGAATATGCTCCTCGAAATCTTAATATTTTGATTGTGGTTCTAGTGTTTTTCCGCTAGAATTCGCTCTCCTTTTTGTTTGGACAGATTCCACCGTCCAAACCAACTATAATAGGTAGTGGTTAATGAAAACTCTCAGCGCTAAGCCAGCTGAAGTTCAACACGACTGGTACGTTGTTGATGCTTCTGGCAAAACTTTAGGTCGTCTTGCGACTGAAATCGCACGTCGTTTACGCGGTAAGCACAAAACTTCTTATACTCCTCACGTTGACACTGGTGATTACATCGTAATTATCAATGCTGAGCAAGTTCAAGTAACTGGTAATAAGTCACTTGATAAGAAATACTATCGCCACACTGGTTTCCCTGGTGGTATCCGTGAAACTAACTTTGAAAAATTAGTTGCTCACAAGCCAGAAGAAATCTTCCAACGCGCTGTAAAAGGCATGTTGCCAAAAGGTCCTCTTGGTTATGCTATGATCAAGAAAATGAAAGTGTATGCTGGTGCTGAGCATCCTCACACAGCTCAACAGCCACAAGTTTTGGACATCTAAGGGATACAGCACATGGCTACTAACTATGGTACAGGTCGCCGTAAGACCGCAACTGCACGTGTTTTCCTATCTGCTGGTACTGGTAAACTCGTTATTAACAACCGTTCTTTAGAACAATACTTCGGTCGTGAAACTGCTCGTATGGTTGTACGTCAACCACTTGAGCTTTTAGATGCTACTGAGAAATATGACCTTTACATCACTGTTGCTGGTGGTGGTATCGGTGGTCAAGCTGGCGCAATCCGTCACGGTATTACTCGTGCATTGATCGCTGCTGACGAAACTTTAAAACCTGCTCTTCGTCAAGCTGGTTTCGTTACTCGTGATGCTCGTGAAGTTGAACGTAAGAAACTTGGTTTACGTAAAGCTCGTAAACGTCCACAATTCTCTAAACGTTAATTCGTTTTCCGAATTCGGACAAAAAAACCTTGGCTTATGCCAAGGTTTTTTTTCATCTTTATATTTTCCCTTACTCATGAAAATCAGTCGTACACGATACTTTAAAATGAATATTAAACTCTGATATCAATAAAAAGATGCTAGTTTTTATTGCTCTATTTTGACTGACTTAAACAAACATATGCTTAATCATCTATCCCAATTTGAGGATTGTTAACTTTTTATAACTTCATTAAAAAATACTTTCATGCAGTTTTTTAAATTAAGGGGATAAAAATGTTAAATAGGGAAATATGTTTATCATTCGCCGTAGCCGCTACAATATTAGGTACATCCAATATTGCACAAGCAAATAACTCACAATCGATAGATGCTTTAGCCGTGTGCTGGCAATCCAATACGGGTAAGCATGTTTGTGATGGACCCATACAAAGATTAATGTCTTCATATGAAAACATAAATAAAGCATTAGAGTTAGTTGGATGCTCAGATGGATACCCTGTACAAAATAACAGTCTGGTACATCGATCTTTAGGTCAAAAATTCTCAGTGGTTTACAAGTGTGGCTATAAACTTAGACCAGGCGACACAAGTGCATTAACTAACAATCGCGACGTCCGTCAATGGTGGAGTGGAATCATACATTAGTGAACAAGGCCGATTTAAAGATCGGCTTTTTACATCGCTTTGGATAAAAAAGTTAAAGATTGAATTTCAACAATGCAAGGATAGAAGTTAATAAAAAACGTTCCAGACATAAATACGAATCAATATAAAATCCAAGTGTTTTAATATGCATCGCTCATTAAACGATGATTTTAGCGTGCTTTTTTAGTATCCTTATCTATTCATTAATACTTTGATTGGAATATGTCAGTCGAAACCACCCCATTACAAGGCATCACCATTTATAGTCATGCAGATGACTTTCGATCGCATTGGATTCGCTTCTTACTGGCAGAAAAACAAATTAAACACAATTTATTTATTGTCGACGAAGACAACGAGGATCTTGCGAGTTTAAATCCATACAATCGACTCCCGATGATGATTGAAAATGAGTTAAAACTTTTCAATACATCCATCATTTCTGAATATTTAGATGATCGCTATCGTCAGAATAAGTTATATGCAGATGCTCCTGCTCCACGTGCAGAACAACGCCAATATATATGGCGTTTTGAAAATGACTGGTTAAAACTTGCAGATGATATGTTGCGCCACCCAGACACACTTGATGTTGACGCACAAAAGGCAGCTCAAAAAAAGTTAAAAGATACGCTTATCTCGCTGACACCTTTGTTTCAGCACTATCCTTATTTCATGTCTGAACAATTTACAATTTTAGATTGCATGTTGGCACCGATTTTTATACGGTTAAGAACGATGGGTATTGAGCTTCCAAAGCAACAATGCCGCCCGTTTTATTTATATTGCCAGCGTGTTTTCAGTCGTCCAGCCTTCCTTAAGTCCATGACGGTTCAGGAAAAAAATCGTTATAGTCCTGAATTAAAATCCGCTTAAAAAAGCAAAAGAGTGAGTCACATGTCTGATCAAGAAATCAAATTAAGTCCAACTCGCCCGTATTTAGCACGTGCGATTTATGAATGGATTTGCGATAACAATCTCACCCCATATCTACTGGTAGATGCCACACAGCCTTATACCGATGTACCTACACAGTTCGTTCAAGACGGTCAGATTGTTTTAAATATCGTGCCACATGCTGTGCATCAACTACACATGAGCAATGAAGCGATTACCTTTTCTGCACGTTTTGGTGGTGTTTCCAAAGATATTTATGTGCCAATCAATGCTGTACTCGGGTTATATGCAAAAGAAAATGGTCAAGGATTATTCTTTGATCCTGATGAATATGCCAATGCACAAACGGATGAAAATCCGATAGAATCTAAACAGCAACAAAATCAAGAAAATGAAGCACCAAAGAAAAAACCGAGTTTAAGAATTTTGGATTAAAAACTTACAGGAGAGTTGAATGGCTTTTGATTTAGTACAATATTTTGTTGAGCAGACCAAAATTCAAAAGCCTCAGCTGTTGAAACAGTATCCAGCTGAACAACGGCATGAATATCTCAATGAATTAAATATCTTAGCTTTAGGTAAACTCATCAGCCTATGGCGTAAAGACGAAAAAAAAATATACCAAGAAATTCATGCCGCTGACCAACTTTATATTCAAGAAGTCGCACGGCATTTGACGACATCTCAACATAATCAGTCTACGCTGTCTCATCAAGAACTTGAAACTGCGACATCAGAGATTTTGACCTTACAGCTTAATGAACTTAAACAACTTGATGTAACAGGTCATTATCAACTACAAGGCATGAATGAATTACTTCAGGGTCAAGTTGAACATCTCTCTGGTAAAGCAAAAGATTGGGTTTGGCTAACAAATAACCTAAATGAGTTGATTGGTTCTCAACCTGTCATTCAAGAAGAGATATCATTAGACCAAACGATGAAGGAGTTTCATGACATGGTCAATCAAGTTCAACATGATCACCACGATGTTGCTGAGCCAGAAGTAGTGGCTACACCAACTTGGGCAAAAGTTTTAGAACCTGTAGTTGCGATTGCAATTCTTTGGGTGCTTTACTGTGCCGTACAAACAGTATTTGCATAAATCCGGTCATAAAAAAAGCCATCGTTAGATGGCTTTTTTTATTGCTTATTCAGCATCAACCTCAATATTCATCAAGATTTGACGTTTTTTCACTTGCTGACCAACTTGCCCTACGATTTCACCCACAACACCGTCCACATCTGACTTAATTTGCTGTTGGATTTTCATCGCTTCAAGAATCAATAATGTTTGCCCTTTTGTTACACGCTCTCCAGGTTGAGCAATGACATTTATAATTGCACCATCCATTGGGGCACGAATTTTACCATCCCCTGCCACATCGGCAGTCTCAGGTGGTAAATAGGTAATATTTTCCACCATGATGTTGCCATTCGCGCGATCTAAATAAACGAAATTACCATCAAGAACATAGTCGATTCGACGTCGAATTCCATGAATGCTATAAATCAATTGCTGTGTATTTTGCGCTACAACCTCAATCGACTGGCTTTCACCACAGATTTCAACACTCACTGAACGACCATCACGATGCACAATGAGATCTAACTTTTGATCATCATATCTAAGTTTCAGTGGCAAAGCTGAAGAAACCCCTGTGTTCCAATCTGTTTGCGCAGATGCATTTGTCAACAACGCTGCAACCAATGCTAAGCTTTCTAAATTTAGACTCTGCTTATTCAAACTCACATCACTTTGGAAATGCTGTTGAATAAAACCAGTATTAACATCACCTTCCACCACAAGTGGATGACGTAATAAGTTAACTAAGAACTCCTTATTACTGTTTACACCTAACAGTACAGAATCATTTACGGCACGAGCAAGTAAACGGATCGCATCAGTACGTGTTTTACCATGTACGATGATTTTAGCCACCATTGGATCGTAGAATGGGCTAACTTCATCAGTTGGCATCATGCCGTGGTCGATACGTACACCTTCTAAATCTGCAGGTTGCCAACGCAATACTTTACCTGTTTGTGGTAAGAAGTCTTGGCGTGGGTCTTCTGCATATAAACGCACTTCAATGGCATGGCCATTCATGGTCAATTCTTCTTGCTTGAGTGGTAAAGTCTCACCATTTGCCACACGAAGTTGCCATTCAACAAGATCAAGACCTGTAATCATCTCAGTAACAGGATGCTCTACTTGTAGACGTGTGTTCATTTCTAAGAAATAGAACTCACCTGATTGGTCAAGTAAGAATTCAACTGTACCTGCACCCACGTAGTTACATGCTTTAGCGGCTGCAACTGCGGCATTCCCCATCGCTTGACGTGTTTCTTCTGTAAGAACTGGACATGGTGCTTCTTCAACCACTTTTTGGTGACGACGTTGAATCGAGCAATCACGTTCAAATAAATACACGTAGTTACCATGCGTATCACCAAACACTTGGATTTCCACGTGGCGAGGTGCAATCACTGCTTTCTCGATAATCAACTCACCCGAACCGAAGGCATTTTCTGCTTCAGAACGTGCCGTTTTTAAAGCTTCAAGCAAGTCCACTTCTTGGTGAACAAGACGCATACCACGTCCACCACCACCTGCTGATGCTTTTACCATCAGTGGGAAGCCTACTTTCTTCGCTTGATCTGCTAAAAAGTCGATATCTTGTTGGTCGCCTTCATAACCCGGTACACATGGTACGCCTGCTTCGATCATGGCGATTTTAGACAAACGCTTGCTACCCATGAGCTCAATCGCACCTGCAGGTGGACCGATAAAGATAATGCCATTTTCTGCACATGCTGCAGCAAAATCAGTATTTTCTGATAAGAAGCCATAACCCGGATGCACCGCATCTGCGCCAGTTTTCTTACATGCTTCGATAATATTTGGAATCGATAAATAAGATTCTGATACTTTTGAAGGACCGATATAAACCGCTTCATCTGCGACTTGTACGTGACGCGCATTTTTGTCGGCATCTGAGTACACAGCAACGGTTTCGTAACCTAAGGCTTTTGCTGTACGCATCACACGAGCAGCAATTTCACCACGGTTTGCAACTAATACTTTTGTAAACGCCATAGTTCCACCAATTTTTTAGGCTCCTCTTATTTTGAGGAGCGTATCCTTTTTAATTCACATTCATACAGGCGTTGGAATGTGGTTTATTCTGCCCAGCTTGGTTGGCGTTTTTGAATAAACGCCATTGTGCCTTCGATCCCTTCTGCGCTTGCCACGGCATCTGCAAATTGACGTGCTGCATCATCAAGTAACGGCCCCAATTCTTCTTTGGTGGTACGATGTAATAATGCTTTTGTTGCACGAGATGCCAATGGTGCACAACGTTTAATTTGGGTAATGGTTTCTTCAAGTGCTGATGCAAGTTCAACTTCATCTTCAACCACTTGATGCACAATCCCCACCTCTAAAGCGGTTTGACCCTTAAAGCGCATACCTAATAAGGCTAAACGACGTGCTTGAGTTAAGCCAACACGTGTCACCACAAACGGTGCAATTTGTGCAGGTAAAATCCCTAGACCAGTTTCTGGTAAGCCAAATTGTGCTTCTGCATGCGCAATTGCAACGTCTGAAACACATGCCAAACCGAAACCACCACCGAGTACAGCACCTTCAAGTACAGCCACAACCGTTTGCGGCGCTTGATCCACTTGCTCAATCAACGCACCAAAGGTACGGTTAAATTCGGTATATGGTGTGTTGTTTCCCACTTCCATCGCTTTAGCACGGATCGCTGCCATATCTTTGATATTACCACCTGCACAGAAGTGACCGCCTTTACCACGCAAAATCACTGCGCGTACAGACACATCATCTTTGATCGCAGCAAATACCGCTTGCATCGATTGCACCATTTTTAAGCTCATCGCATTACGGCTTTCAGGATGGTTTAACCATAAAGTTAAAATGCCACCGTCTTGCTCTAGGATGATGCTGCCATCAACTTCTAAATTGGCAATTGAACTTGATAATGTCATCTCAGATCTCCTGCTTATTTTTTCTTGCCAGGAAGGATGTCCATCATCTTACAGATAATGCCAAGCATGATTTCATCCGCACCACCGCCAATCGAAACTAAACGACCATCACGGTAGAATTGTGCTGCTGGGTTGTCTGCCATAAAGCCGTTACCACCCCAGAACTGTAAGCAACTATCTGCAACTTCACGTGTTAAGCGACCTGCTTTTAGTTTTGCCATAGACGCCATTTGCGTCACATTTTCGCCTTCGATATGAAGTTCACAAGCACGATAGGTTAATGCTTTAAGTGCTTCAATCTCAGTCATTAACTCGGCAAAACGGAAATGAATATATTGGTTGTCAATTAACGGCTGACCAAATGTGGTACGCTCTTTAGTGTACTGAATTGTTTTTTCGATACATTGCAACATACCACCCATGGCGTTAGCAGCACCCCACATACGCTCTTCTTGGAACTGAAGCATTTGCATCATAAAGCCCATGCCTTCTTGACCCACTAAGTTACGCTGTGGCACACGTACGTTGTCAAAGAACACCTGTGCAGTGGTACTTGAACGCATACCTAACTTGTCTAATGGCTCAGAGAATGTAATACCCGGTGTATTTGCAGGAACCACAATCATTGATTTGTTAAAGTGTGGCTTACCATCAGAGGTATTCGCTAATAAACAGAAGAAGTCTGCTTGTAGAGAGTTTGTAATCCACATTTTGTGACCATTGATGATGTAATCATCACCATCTTTAGTTGCTGTGGTTTTTAGTGCTGCAACGTCAGAACCTGCTTGAACCTCAGATACTGCAATCGCTGCAACTTTTTCACCTGCAACTGCTGGCGTTAAAAACTCATCACGTAACTCTTTAGAACCAAAACGTGCAATCGCAGGCGTTGCCATATCGGTTTGTACACCCATCGCAAGTGCAACACCACCAACATTGATACGACCTAATTCTTCTGCAACCACCAAGTTATAAGAATAATCGAGTGCCAAACCGCCATTTTCTTCAGGTTTACAGATACCCAATAAACCCAAATCACCCATTTTTTTGAATACTTCGTGGATTGGGAAACGACCTGCTTTTTCCCATTCTGCTGTATATGGGTTAATTTCGTTTTCTACAAATTGACGTGTTGTACGGCGTAGCGCTTCATGTTCTTCAGTAAATTTCATTTTTATCTTCCTTAAAATTTCAATATTTGTTTTTAATCTTTAATCTCCCTTGCGAAGCCATGCTTCTCACCACTTTAAAAAGAGGGGGAATTCCTCACTTTTCACAGGGATGAAGAATATATTCCGCAAGAGGGATTTATTAGAATCTTGGCACACCAAAACGTGTTGGATTCAACTCACGTGCTTGTGATTCATTAATCGTTTGCAATAAGAAAATCAGCAATTTACGTGTATCACGTGGATCTATAATGCCATCATCATGCAACATCGCTGTGTTGAATAATGCAGTCGATTGCGACTCTAATTTCATTGCTGTTGATTGTTCTAAGAAGTCCAACATTTGCTCATTGGGCTCCATGCCAGATTCACGTTGTTTCGCTTCCGCAACAATACGAAGTACCTTACCTGCTTGCGCACCACCCATCACCGCAACACGAGAGTTCGGCCATGAGAAAATAAATTGTGGGCCAAGTGGACGACCACACATTGCATAGTTACCTGCACCATATGAACCATGGGCAATGATCGAGATCTTCGGCACTGTACAGTTGGCAACAGCTTGGATCAGTTTAGAACCATGCTTAATGATGCCGTTTTGTTCTGCATCTGTACCCACCATAAAGCCTGTAGTGTTATGCAAGAATAAAATCGGGCGACGTGTTTGTTCACATAACTGAATAAACTGCGCTGCTTTTGCTGCACCTTGTGGGGTAATTGGGCCATTATTGGTAATGATGCCTAAATGCATACCACCAATTTGCGACCAACCACATACCGTATGTGAGTCATACTCATTTTTAAATTCGAAGAAATCAGAATCATCAACAATACGTGCAATGATTTCTTTCATATCCAATGGTTGTTTTGGATCTGATGGAATGATGCCAAGTAATTCTTCTGCTGAATAACGTGGCTCTTTATATTCTGGTGTTTCAAGCTTAACTTGCTCTTTCCAGTTTAAATGCTTAAAGATTTCACGTGCGATACGGATACCATCGGCATCATTTTCTGCCAAGTATTCTGCTGTACCTGCGACTTGAGCATGCATTTCCGCACCGCCCAATTCTTCAGCAGTTGCGACTTCACCTGTTGCAGCCAATAACAATGGCGGACCTGCAAGCAACATTTCAGTTTGCTTACGTACAGTAATCACATAATCAGAAAGACCCGGTTGGTATGCACCACCTGCTGTTGCGTTACCATGGACTACAGAAACTTGTGGAATCCCTTTTGCAGATAAACGTGCTTGGTTGGCAAATGTTGTACCACCGGCAGTAAATACTTCTGCTGCGTAGTTTAAGTTTGCACCACCACTTTCTGCCAAAGTAATGATTGGTAATTTTTGCTCTAACGCAATTTGGTGTAAACGAAGGCTTTTGTGTACACCCATTGGGGCAATCGTACCGCCTTTGATCGCACTGTTATTGGCAGCCACCATACAACGTGTACCATTTACAAAACCAATCCCTGCAATGATCCCGCCACCTGCTTCTGAACCATCTTTATCATCATGCATCTTGTAACCCACAAGACCACACAACTCTACAAATGGAGAATCTGCATCGAGCAACATACGTACACGCTCATGCGGTAAAATCTTTCCTTTTTTATCAAACTTAGGCTTAGCTTTATAAGAACGATCTAGCGCACTTTTTTGAATCGCTCGAATCTCTTCGATTTGCTCGAGCAATTTCGCTTTATTCTGTTCAAATACTTCGCTTCCTACTGCAACTTCGGACTGAATCACTGCCATTCCGTTTCCTCCTTGTTCCTTATAATCTCGATTAATTCTTTTCGTCTTTTTTCTTTAGTACATCTGGAATAAATGCACGGTGGAAGCCGTTATAAGACTCACTATTTTCTGCAGATGATAATGGGAATACGCGTGTACCTTGTGAAGCCGCACCATCAATACGTACTGTCATCCCTGAAACAAAGTTAGCAGCGTCAGATAATAGATAAACAATCGCCGAAGATACTTCCGACTCTGTTCCCATACGTTGTAAAGGCACATTGCTAGAAAGGTTAGGGATAATGAATTCTGCGACAGGGCCTGAATAGGTATCCATCCCTGATGAGATAATCCAACCCGGTGCCACACAGTTTACCCGCACACCTGATTTACCCCATTCCACCGCAGCCGTTTTGGTCAGGTTATCAACACCTGAACGTGCTGCACCTGAGTGCCCCATACCCGGCATACCGCCCCACATATCTGCTGCCATATTGACGATGGCTCCACCATTTTTTGCCATCCACTGGTTATAGGCTTCACGCATAAGATAAAAGGTCGAATGTAAGTTATTACGGATGACAGCATCAAAACCATTGGCAGAAATACTTTCTAATGTTGATGGGAACTGACCGCCTGCGTTATTCACTAAACCATCAATACGACCGAATTTTTCGATCACTTCCGCAATCATTTTTTTAACTTGTTCTTCTTCGCGGTTATCACACACGAAGCCATGTGCACGACCACCATCTTCAGTGATTTCAGCAATCACTTTTTCAAGTTTTTCGATCTTACGACCTGTAATCACCACTTGCGCACCAAGTGATGCAAGCTCATGCGCCGTACAACGACCAATGCCCGAGCCACCACCTGTGACAATCACGACTTTGCCAGCGAATGCATCATTTCTAAAAATTGATTGATAACCCATTGCGCATATTTCCATTTTTAATTGATGTAAATTGTTTTAGATTGGGGCACCATGGCGATGCCCAAATTTATGCTTACAGTAAATCTGCAGGCACTTTCACTGGCATATCTAATAATTGCTGTGCAAAGGCTTTACCTTGTGGGTCAATACGTAAACTTGCCACGCCACCACCGCCAAGTGCATCAATGAGTAAGAAGTTCATTGCATTTAAGCCCGGTAATTCATAGCGACGTACTTCGCCCCCTTCACCGCCTTCAAATACATGCTTCAAATATTCAGCAACATTGGCTTCAGTTAAAGATGCACGAATCCAAGGTAAAAATTCTGGTTTACGTGCAAGTACACCGATGTTGCTGTAGTTACCTTTATCACCACTACGTGCATGTGCAACTTGAACTAAAGGCACTTCAATTTCGTTACCAGTTAAAGTTGCCACTTCCCCTGCTGGGATGGTTGGAATTTCAGCAAGTGGCTCACCATGTGGTACAGAAACTTTATGACGCTCACCATTGATATCCACTTCAACATTTAGTTGAGATTTCTCTACCAAGAACGAGAATAATTTAATCACTGGAGATGGTTTTGGACGACCACCGACAATACCTGTTAATGCAGGTGCCATACCTGTAGAAGCTTGTGCAATCTCAGAAGCAAAGAACATACATGCTTCTTTAAACATATGTTTAACGGCAATTTTCACCACAACTTCACGTGGTTTTTCTACACGGCGGTTTGCACCATAGGTTGTTTCTGTACCTAAAATCTCAATTGATTTTTCAGTAAATGGTGGAATCGAACGAAGCGCCATTACACGCTCAACTTTATTTAAAATTGCGTTTGATACTGCATACGCTTTTTCTTCTGCATCCTGCCCTGCAAGTAAGAAGCTGACTAAAACACGGTTACCATCAGGATAGGTCGTGCTGACTTTGTAGTGTTGTGTCGGTGCTGTACCTTTTGCACCTGTCACAAGTACACGATGTTCACCGACTTGCTCAAGTTTGACTTGGCTAAAATCAGCAGTCACATCAGGCAATAAATACGCTTGTGGATGACCAATTTCATACACAATTTGCTCGCCGACAGTTCCTGTAGACACTAAACCACCTGTACCGTTTGGCTTAGTCACCACAAATGATGAATCTGCTTTTACTTCAACAATTGGGAAGCCCATATTGTCAAAGCCTTCAACCAAACGCCAATCTGTGAAGTTACCGCCAGTACATTGTGCACCACACTCAATCACATGACCTGCAAGTGCCGCTTGTGCCAATTTATCGTAATCTGCTAAATCCCATTTGTATTCATGCAATAAAGGCCCAATCACCACAGCCGAATCCACAACACGACCTGTGATCACAATGTCTGCACCTAAATCCAGAGCGTCACGAATCCCTACAGCACCCAAATAAGCATTACTACTTGCGACATGTGGAGGAAGATCCTCACCATTAAACATTTCTTTTATATTTTGTTTTTGAAGTTCAACGTGCTGATCCATTAAATCATCACCAAGTACCACCGCAACTTTCAAATCTAAACCAGCATTTTTGATCACTTCTTGAAGTGCATCACGGCATGCCAATGGATTTACACCGCCAGCATTACTTACAACTTTGATTTTCTTGTCCGCAATTTTTTTGATGAGCGGTGTCATAACACGACTAACAAAGTCCAATGCATATCCATGAGAAGGATCTTTCATTTTGGCTTTTGCCATGATAGACATGGTGATTTCTGAAAGATAATCAAATACTAAATAGTTAATATCCGACATGTGTACCAATTGAAATGCAGCTGTGTTGGTATCTCCCCAGAAACCTGAAGCACAGCCAATTTTTACAATTTTTTGTTCGTCCTGAATATTTGTCATAACCATCTCATTATTCTGTTTAGAATTTGAGCTTAATCTACCAAGCAAGCGCTTGGTTTGTAAAGAGCAAAATGTTATTATTATTTGCAAATCTGCTTATTGCGCTAAAATTTGCATGGAAGCAACGCGTTTAGAAAACAAAATAGGATAAAATAACAAGATGATCGCGACCTCTATTGACCAAATTCAACCAATAGCCTGCTTTGACGATACACCACGTGGTCGTTTACTTTTGGGGGCAGCTTATTTATTCCATAAACAAGGTTATGCCAAAACCACTGTTCGTGAACTCGCTCAGTTTATTGGTATCCAATCTGGAAGTTTATTTCATCATTTCAAAACCAAAGACGATATTTTGGCACATGTGATGGAACAAACCATCATTTACAATCACGCTTGCCTTGAAAGTGCCATATCCACTTCAGACCATCCAGAGCAACAACTCAAGGCTCTGATTAAAGCTGAACTCGATGCGATCTCTGGGGATACAGGTTCCGCTATGGCTGTATTGGTCTATGAATGGTTTTCACTTTCTGAGGAAAATCAGAAGAAACTATTAAAATTAAGAAATGATTATGAAGAGATATGGCTGAGTGTCATCAAGGTATTACATGACAAAGGCAAAATTAAGCACGATCCTTTTATCTGGCGAAGACTGATTGGTGGGTCAATCGCTTGGACCGTAACTTGGTACAATCCAGAAGGGAAAATGTCACTTGATGAGTTAACCAATATCGTCTGGGATATGGCAATGAATGCTTAACTTTATATCTGATCAATTAAAAAAGGTGGCTTTAGCCACCTTTTTATTTCTTTTAGAAGCCCAGCTGTCGGCTTGCCAAATCTTTCATAATTTCCTCAGCTCCACCGCCTATCATATTCACTTTAACTTCGCGATATATACGTTCAGATTTCATGCCACGCATAAAGCCCATGCCACCTAGTGTTTGAACGGCTGCATCAGCACAGAATTGCATAGTTTGCGTTGCTACATTTTTGAGCATACAAATTTGTGCAATCATCTCATTCCCCTGAAGTTCAGGACGACCCATTTTATATGCCGTATCTTCAAGTAAAGCACGAGTCGTTTGTAAACGTGTTGCCATATCTACCAATTTATGACGAACAACTTGATGATCTACCAAGCGTTTACCAAAAGTACGTCGCTGTTGAGCCCAATCTAGAGCTTCTTCATAACAAACTTTTGCATAACCATAACTACTCGCAGCCAAGAAAAAACGTTCCATATTGAAGTTATTCATGATAACAAAGAAGCCCATATTCTCAGGACCAATCAAATTTTTTGCAGGCACTTTAACTTGATCGAAGTGCAAATGAGCGGTATCAGACGCCCACCATCCCATTTTATCTAACTTCGTTTTTGTAATACCTGGCGTATGGGCATCAATCAGTAGCATTGAGATACCATTTGGTCCCTTTCCTTCAGGATCAGTTCGAACGGCAACAGTATAGTAATCAGCACGAATACCAGAAGTAATAAATGTTTTTTCACCACTGACTATATAGTAATCACCTTCTTTTACTGCTTTTGTTTTAAGTGCTGCAACATCAGACCCCCCTCCCGGTTCTGTTATTGCTAAAGCAGAAATCTTCTCACCTGATAAGATTTGTGGCAAAACCTCTGCTTTCACTTCTTCACTTGCAAAGCTATTGATTGGCGGTGCACCGATCATATGTGAAAGTAATGAAGCGATTAACCCTCCTGATGCAGCCTTTGCCAACTCCACACACCCCAATAAAGTATAGAATGCATCTGTATCAGGGATACCACCGTATTTTTCATCAAAACCTGATGCCATCAATCCAACTGCTGCAGCTTTTTTGTAGAGTTCTCGTGGAAAAGTTTCAGCTTCGTCCCACTCATTTACATAGGGAATAATTTCTTTTTCTACAAATTTTTTTACTGCATCGGCAAATGCAAAGTGTTCATCTGTGTAATAGATCGGATTGTATTGCATCAACTATGTCCCTGAAATTATTTAAATCCTCATAGGCATACTGACATTTATTGTTGTTTTTTTAATTGCAAGAATCATCAATCTTTTGGCATAAATTAACTGAATGGAGCTTCTTATTTAAGTTAAAAGGATTTAATTATTTTCAAATTCAATTTATATATATAAAAAAACACCCCCTTCTATTGAAGGGGGTGTTTAGAATAATGAGCTGGCGATGACTTACTC
>NZ_JBWYIN010000018.1:0-57638 GCF_056779765.1 Acinetobacter sp. 24-47-62 | reverse complement strand
TCAATGCTAGAAGCTGGACTCGAAACACTCAACAACTCTGCAAGCTGCTTCGTTCGTTTCCGTGTATCTCGTCGGTATGGGGTGCATTCTAGAGCATTTCAAAATCATTGCAAGTGCTTTTAACCCCATGTTTTAATGAGTGTTCTATTTTTATGCACCATTATGATTCATTAATAATCACATTTACACTTAACCCTATAATATTGAAGCAAAAACATTAATTTAATATTTCTGCTTCTTTTTTTAATCACTATTTCGCTTTTGAAGGTTTTATATTCACACTTAAAATTTTAATAGGATTTTTTGGCACATCTTGATACATACCAAATCTACCAGTAGGCACTTTTGCAATTTTATCGACAACATCCATGCCTTTAGTTACCTGACCAAACACAGCATAACCAGGATTCATTGGCGCTTTATTTAGAAAATCATTATCCGCAATATTGATAAAAAATTGGCTTGTTGCTGAATCAGGCTGGTTTGTACGTGCCATGGCTAAAGTGCCACGGTTATTCTTTAAGCCATTATAAGACTCGTTCTTGATTGGAGGTCGATTCGCTTTTTCTTTCATCGATACATCTAATCCTCCACCTTGGATCATGAACCCTGGAATAACCCGATGGAAAATTGTGCCGTTATAAAAATTAGCTTTCGCATAAGTTTCAAAGTTCTTTGCTGAAATCGGAGCTTTATCATTAAACAACTCGATTTCGATATCTCCTGCTGATGTTTTGATTTGCATATGCGTATTTGCTGCCAAAGACAAAGTACTCATCGCCGCAACAGAAGCACCTAACATCATTTTTTTTAACATACGCTATCCTCTTATTGATGTTTTATCTTATCTATTATTCACGAATCAATCGCCAGAAAAGATTCAATTTTTTGTTAAGCATCAAAGTATTTTTATTCGATTGCTGTATATAAAGAAAAAATCCTGAGTTTCGTTTGAATCTCAGGATTTGAAAGTAAGCATCTATTAACTATTTTTATCCCAAAATCTTCTAAACTCTTTACTCATTTCAATCAACAATTTTTTAGAACGCCCTGAGACTAGCGTTAGATTAATAAATCCGTGTGTTTGATCTTCAAAATCTTGATACAACACTTTAGTGCCATTTTGACGTAATTTGTGGGCGTAAATTTTGCCTTCATCATGCAATACATCATGTCCCGCTGTAACAACATAGGCTGGTGCCAATTTTTTTAGATTACCGTATGTTGGGGAGATTAGTGGATTATCCAAAGCAACTTTATGTCTTGTCGCGTAGTATTCTGTCACATAGTCAATATCGCTGTTGGTTAATACTAAACCATCTTTATACGCAAAGAATGATGGATGACGACTTTTGAAATCTACCGCAGGATATATTAAAAATTGAGCTTGAGGCGCATAACTGGCATTTAATGCACGTTGAGCAACGACAGCACTAATATTACCGCCAGCACTATCTCCTGCTACAGCAATACGATTTTTTAAGATTTTAAAGTGACGGCGATTTTGATATACCCATGCCAATGCGTCTTCACATGATTGAATCAATGATTGTGGAGAAACTTCTGGCGCTAAAGGATAATCAATACTGATCACTTGTACTTTTGCATAATTCGCAATGATTCGGCACGCTTCATCATGTGTATTCACACTTCCGACAACAAACCCACCACCATGATAAAATACAATCATTGGTAGTTTTTTATTCGGAGCAGGATGATAATGTCTGGCAAATACAGTACCACTTTGTAAAGGAAGACGAATATCTTCTACATATTGAACATGAGATGATTTATGTGTGATGGATTGGATTTGATTTTCAAATTCTTTTCTTGATTTATCAATATCAGCGCCAATAAAGCCTGATTTTCCTTGTTTCAACTGTGCAGCCATCAAGCATTTTGTAAAGCTATCGAGTTGAGGATAGTCATAGGGATAGCCAAGTAACTTTACTAGAGATTCTTGAACGATCTTTGGGAGTCGATCTAATGCACGTCCTGCAGAACCCTGACCATTTTCAAGTAATTGTTGTATTTTTTGATTCACGATTCCGATCCTTTTAAAAATCCGTATTCTTCATATTTTCTACACGATCAGCCATTTCATGACTATTTTGTTAACTAAGTCTACTGATCAATATACAAACTTCAATCCCATTTACGCTAATCTGACTATAGCAGTCTTGTCATTGACTATTTAATCCAACATCAGGAATTTTTTGGTTGTCCTGATTCAACATATAAAGGTGAAAGCTATGGCAATAAAAGTAATGATAATGTCATTGGCCACAGCAGTTCTTGCAGTCGGTTGTGTGGCCTTCCCTGATGATGGCCCTTATTATAATGGTAATTATGACCATCGTTATGATCGTGATTATGATCGCAACTATGACCGTCAACGTTGGGAGAGAGAACGCGCACAACGTTTACATCAACAGCGCCTTGAACAAGAAAAGCGCAAACGTGAATATGAACGTCAACGCCAACAACGTGAATTAGCAGATCGACGTAATAAAGAACGTGCTGAGCATGATCGTCGTAAACAGATTGAACAACGTCAAAAGGAAATTTTAAAACAACGTCAAGCTGAACGTAATCGTTGGAATCAAGATAATCGTAAAAAAGCGATTGAGGAACAACGTAAGCGCTTAGAACAGGATCGCAAGAAGCGAGAACAGGAACGTCAACACGATCGCCGAGATCGTTAAGCTTTCTTGGACTCAACACAATTGATTTAAAGTTACCTCACAAACCTAACATTCACATTTGAATGTTAGGTTTTTTTAAGTGCTGTGACTCTAAAAATAGACAGTAAAGGCATCCTATTTACTCTCTATTCTCTGCATTTTCATAAAATTTAACCCATTATAACCAGTTTAAATGAATTAAATTTCATTGCATTTTACTCAACAACTTGAGGGGCTTCTGCACCTTCAGCTGGGACAGCTTGAATCGGTTCAGCAGACTCTACATTTGGGTCAGCTTGTACAGCCACACCATTTTGGGTATCCATTTCAGTAGTTGCCGCTTGCGCTATTGAAGCATCTGTTTGTGTGGTCGCTTGAGCAGTTTCAGCAGATTGGTTTGAAGTACAACCTACAGTAGCAAAACCAATAGCTGCAAATGCCAGGGAAATGAGACCTAATTTTTTCATTGTTTAATTCCTTACTTGAAACATTCAAAGTCAGAGTTAACTTTGAAGGCTTATCATTCCTGACTTTTTTATTTCATGCGTCAGTTCTTGGTTCAAGTTTCGATGACTTCAGGTTGAACTTATGAAAAAAGTGTAAAGAAAATGCAATTCAACTTTTATAGTTGAATATATCTCCTAAGCCATTTATTTAATTTATTTTTTAGTGAATATGTGGTGCGATATAAGCCCTTTTCGAAGGTGACTGAATCACAGTGTGGCTACACGGTATATCTGTTGCTTAACATTGTTACTCAGATCTCGACAAGCAAAAAAAACTCATCCAAGGAGGTTGGATGAGCTATTAAAAAGCAAAAACAAAATAAATAGAAACTACAGCGTTAGTATCTGGTTAAAGATAATACAGTTTTGATTATTTAAAAGGAAAGACTTGTTTTATCTGAATCTATATTTTTTATATATAAAATATACACTAAATCATATTTTTATAATCTTTCTTCAGCTCATCTCCTCTTCTTATTCTAGACTTTAGATTTCTCTAAATGGATCGAAAAATTTTCATTCCTTGTTGTAAAGATGAATTTAGTAGAAATAAACATCGTTTAAGCTTGAATTATTTATAGTCGCCCACATTACCTTTGTATTGATGAATTACACACGCATGGCAGTTCAGATTAACGCAGTTAACACTGATGCCAAAGGACTGTACATGTTTAAAAACCCATTTAAGCGGAGATCTTCCATGGCAAATGAGCAAAACGAACAAACTCAGGACGTTCAAACGGAACAAACTGAACAGCAAGTTGAAAATCAACAAGCTGAAGTTGAAGTTTCTGTAGAAGACCTTCAAGCGCAAATCGCAACGCTGACTGAAAACTTAAAATATGAAAAAGCAGTTGCTGCAAATGCGAAGTATGAAGCAGAAAAAACCAAAGAACGTTTAGAGCGTGAAGCGGATACTGCGAAAAAATTTGCTTTAGAGAAATTTGCAAAAGAATTATTGGATTCAGTTGACAACCTTGAACGTGCAATTGCTGCTGCAGGTGATGAAAAAACTCCTTTATCAGAAGGTGTAGAACTCACACTGAAGTCATTATTAGCAACATTAGAAAAATTTGGTGTTGTGGCAGTTGACACTGAAAATGGTTTTAATGCTGATTTGCATCAAGCAGTAGGTATTGCTCCAGATGCAAAAGCGGGTGAGATTGGTACGGTACTTCAAAAAGGTTACACCCTTTCTGGCCGTTTACTTCGTCCTGCAATGGTCATGGTAGGCCAATAAGTCAAGAAATACGGGAGTTTGTAAAAATTTTTTAAGTTTTTAACTTGAAAAATAATGAATGGCTCTCATATCGGATAACAAGTGAAAGATCACAACAAAATTTTCGAGGAACACATCAATGGCTAAAATTATTGGTATTGACTTAGGTACTACAAACTCATGTGTTGCAGTACTTGAAGGCGATAAAGTTAAAGTAATCGACAACGCTGAAGGCGCTCGTACAACTCCGTCTATTATTGCGTATAAAGATGGTGAGATCCTTGTTGGTCAATCAGCTAAACGTCAAGCAGTAACAAACCCGAAAAATACATTATTCGCGATTAAACGTTTGATCGGTCGTCGTTACGAAGATCAAGCAGTTCAAAAAGATATTGGTCTTGTACCTTACAAAATCATCAAAGCTGACAATGGCGATGCTTGGGTTGATGTAAACGACAAGAAACTAGCACCACAACAAATCTCTGCAGAAGTTCTTAAGAAAATGAAGAAAACTGCGGAAGATTACTTAGGTGAAACAGTTACTGAAGCGGTAGTTACTGTTCCTGCATACTTCAACGATGCTCAACGTCAAGCAACGAAAGATGCTGGTAAAATTGCTGGTTTAGATGTTAAACGTATCATCAACGAACCAACAGCTGCAGCGCTTGCGTTCGGTATGGATAAGAAAGAAGGCGATCGTAAAATAGCGGTTTACGACTTAGGTGGTGGTACTTTCGACGTATCAATCATTGAAATCGCTGACCTTGATGGCGACCAACAAATCGAAGTGTTGTCTACTAATGGTGACACATTCCTTGGTGGTGAAGACTTTGATAACGCGTTAATCGACTTCTTGGTTGAAGAGTTCAAGAAAGAACAAAACGTAAACTTGAAGAACGATCCTCTTGCACTTCAACGTTTAAAAGAAGCTGCTGAGAAAGCGAAGATTGAATTGTCTTCTTCTAATGCAACTGAAATTAACCTTCCATATATCACGGCTGATGCGACTGGTCCTAAACACTTAGTGATCAACGTAACACGTGCGAAATTAGAAGGTCTTGTTGCTGACTTAGTTGCTCGTACAATCGAGCCATGTAAGATTGCACTTAAAGATGCAGGTCTATCAACTTCTGATATCTCTGACGTGATCTTGGTTGGTGGTCAGTCTCGTATGCCACTTGTACAACAAAAAGTACAAGAGTTCTTCGGTAAAGAGCCACGTAAAGACGTGAACCCTGACGAAGCTGTGGCAATGGGTGCTGCGATCCAAGGTGCTGTACTTTCAGGTGATAAGAACGACGTTCTATTACTTGACGTAACACCGTTGACACTTGGTATTGAAACAATGGGTGGCGTGTTAACTCCAATCATCGAGAAAAACACAACAATCCCTGCGAAAAAATCACAAGTGTTCTCTACAGCTGCTGATAACCAGCCTGCAGTAGACATTTCGGTTTACCAAGGTGAACGTAAAATGGCTCAACAAAACAAATTGTTGGGTAACTTCCAATTGGGCGATATCCCACCTGCTCCACGTGGTGTGCCGCAAATTGAAGTATCGTTCGACATTAACGCTGATGGTATCTTGAAAGTATCTGCGAAAGACAAGAGCACTGGTAAAGAGCAATCAATTCAAATTAAAGCAAACTCAGGTTTGAGCGATGCTGAAATTGAAGCGATGATCAAAGATGCTGAAGCGAATGCGGAAGAAGACCGTAAGTTTGAAGAATTAGCGAAAGCGCGTAACGAAGCTGATGCATTAGTTTCTTCTGCTCAAAAAGCAGTAAAAGACCTTGGCGAACAAGTAACTGCTGATGAAAAAACTGCGGTTGAAACTGCTGTTTCAGAACTTGAAGCTGCAACAAAAGAAAATGACGTTGACGCGATCAAAGCGAAAACTGAAGCACTTCAAAACATCATCATGCCGATCACTCAACGTGCTTATGAAGCTGCGCAGGGTGCTCAAGGTGGTGCGCAAGGTTTTGATCCAAATGCATTCCAAGGTGATGCTGCTGGTCAACAACAAAAAGCGGACGACGGCGTTGTAGATGCTGAGTTCACTGAAGTGAAAGATGACAAAAAATAATTTGTCCTCTTAAACGAAAACCGCGCGAAAGCGCGGTTTTTTTATTTACATCTTTGAATTTTTAAATGATTATCAGATATTTGTATCTTGCATTGCAGGCATCATAATTTCTTTCACACAAGATGCTCTAGACGTATTAAGCACAAAATGAACGGCAGCAACTACATCAGACACAGGAATTAAAGATTCGTCTGTTTCTTCTAGGACAGATTCTATTGTTGTATCTAGATCAAAATCAGGTGCTAAATATCCAAGATTTAACACCGTAACGCCTATTCGATCCTTTCGTATCAACTCTCTTAAGGCATGGGAAATTCCACGTAATGCAAATTTGGTAGCTGAAAACACTATTTCTTTTCCATTGTGATTGTCTAAACCCCATGTTGAACCAATGAGGATCACTTTGGCATAATCTGATTTCTTTAAATTTTCCAAAATGGATTGTATAGATAAAATACAACTGATGATATTTGTATTGATGATCGTTTGAATTTCTAATGCTGAGATTGATGGAAAATCATAGTCATGCGTAAAAGCATCTTGCTCCCAAACACCTACATTATAAATAAATACATCTAATGCTTTATCTCCAATTACGTCTTTAATTTTCTTGCATGCTTGGACAGGGTAAGCTAAATCAGTTTGAATCCGCTCAATCTGGCGTGGTAGTTGTGGGGTTGAGCGTGATATTCCATAGATTAAATCATCATCATTTGGAACTAAAGTAGCTAACGCTTTTCCTAGACCATAACTGATGCCATGAATTAAAAAAGTTTTATTGATTGATGATGGCACTGTCGTTTTTCCAATTTTGTTATTAGATTTCTTATGATCAAATCTCAAGTTAGCTTGAGGTCAAGTTGAATTAAAAACACAAATAAAATAGAAAAATTAAAATGACAGTTTTTATGACGATGACCAAAATAACCTGCCTATTTTAATAAAAAAGCCCAATCTACATTGGGCTCTTTATCACGAATTACTCATCAAACGAACTTTCTAACTCTTCAAGTTCCATCATCAGTTCAAGCATTTTTTCTTCTGCTTGTGCTAATTTTCCTTTAAGCTCAGTTTGTTCATTCATCAATTTTAAAAGATCATCTTTCCGAGACGCATCATAAAGTGATGCATCTCCTAAAGCATCCTCAATCTGACCTAGACGTGGTTGGATTTTCGCAATCTCAGCTTCCAGTTTTTCAATATTTTTACGAATTGGTCGGCTCATTTCACGGCGACGCGCAGCTTCTTTACGCTGTGCTTCTTTATCTACTTTAGAAACTACAGGCTTATCGATCACTTGAGATTTTACTGGCTCAGGTGCTTGCTGCCCTTGCTTCATCAACTCTGCACGTGCTTGACGTAACCAGTCTGCATAAGCGACCAGATCACCTTCAAACTCACGACATTTACCGTTATGCACTAGGAGTAATTCATCACAGACACTTGCAATCAATTGACGTTCATGTGACACCAGCACCACTGCCCCTTCAAAGTCTTGTAGTGCCATAGTTAATGCATGACGCATATCCAAGTCTAAATGGTTGGTCGGTTCATCTAGAATTAAAACATTTGGACGCTGCCAGACAATCAAAGCCAATGCTAAACGTGCACGCTCACCCCCTGAGAAGCTTTCACACGGCGTATCCATACGCTCACCAGAGAAGCCAAAACTCCCTAAGAATGCCCGTAAAGTGGCTTCACTAATCTTTTTATCTGCAATACGAGATAACTGCAACATTGGACTCGCATTACCATCTAATGCATCCATTTGATGTTGGGCAAAATAACCAATATTAAGTAGTTCAGATGCTTTACGTTGACCTTGGATTAAAGGTAAATCACCCACCAATGATTTAATTAATGTGGACTTACCCGCTCCATTCATCCCCAATAAACCAATACGGCTGGTTGGCGTGATTTGTAGTTTCACATTGGTCACAATCAGTTTGTCACCATAACCAATATCAGCACTATCCAGTTGCAACAACGGAGAACTCATTTTGGTGGGTTCACGGAAGCTAAAGGTAAAAGGCGTATCGACATGCGCAGCAGAAAGCTCTTGCATTCGTTCGAGCTGTTTAATACGGCTTTGTGCCTGTTTTGCTTTGGTTGCCTTAGCTTTAAAACGATCAATATATTTTTGCAGATGTGCACGTAGCTCAAGCTGTTTCTCATAGGCTTGTTGTTGCTGAGCTAAACGTTCACTTCGGGTACGTTCAAAGGTTGAATAGTTACCGGTATAAAGCATTAGTTCTTGGTTTTCGATATGTAAAATATGGTCGGTAATGGCATCCAAGAAATCACGGTCATGCGAAATCAGTACCAATGTGCCTTCATATGCTTTCAACCAGTCTTCTAACCATAAAATAGCATCTAAATCTAAATGGTTCGTCGGTTCATCAAGTAAGAGTAAATCTGAACGACTCATCAAAGTACGCGCAAGATTTAAACGCATACGCCATCCACCAGAGAAACTTTTTACACTAAGTTCTGACTGATGTTCAAAGAAGCCTAGGCCAGCCATCAGTTGTGATGCTTTAGACGGCGCTGAATAGCCACTAATTTCATCAAAACGACCATATAAATTTGCCAAATCTTGATCAGACAATCCGTCAGGATGCTCAAGTTTGTGTTGGATATCCCAATACTCTTCATCACCGGATAGAACGAAATCAATCGCTTTCATATCCAGCGCTTTAATCTCTTGCGCCATATGCGCCACTGTCCAAACCGATGGTCGTGTCAATGAGCCACCATCTGATTCCATGCCCCCAAGTAATGCTGAAAACAACGTCGATTTTCCTGCACCATTGACACCTGTTAAACCAATCTTCCAACCAGGGTGAAGTTGCATAGACGCTTTTTCAAATAAAATGCGACCGCCGCGGCGAATGGTAAGTTGGTCTAACTGAATCATAGATATTCAAACAAATAAGTATTGGATAGCGCATTTTAATGGATTTCAACCAGAACAACCAAAAATTAATCCATCTTTCATCTTCATTTCATTCTTGACATAAAAAAGCCATCACTCAGGATGGCTTTTGAATCATTCAAAACTTAACGATTTAGTCAGTAAAAGTTACTTTAGCAATGGCCTTTTTACCTGCTTGAACAATCACTGTTTTGTTTTCGTTAATTGAGAATGATGCATCCACCACTTCCCAATCAACTTTTACGGCTCCACGTGAAACAGCATCTTTTGCTTGCGCTGCATTTTTGGTTAAACCTGCTGCACGAACAATAGAAGCAATAAACATTTCACCACCGAATTCACCACGTGAAATCGTCACTTCTGGCGTTCCTTCAGGAAGCTCACCCTCTGTGATGATATTCCCTGCACCTTTATGTGCATTCGCAGCAGCTTCGCTTCCATGGAAACGCTCCACTAACTCGAGCGCTAAGATACGTTTAATTTCTTGAGGGTTACGACCTTCAGCCATTTCTTTCAATAAGCCTTCGATCTCTTCCATTGACTTGAAGCTCAGCAGTTCGAAATATCGCTCAATTAAGCTGTCTGGCATCGAAAGTACTTTTTGGTACATCGCACCAGGTGCATCAAATACACCAATGTAGTTACCTAAAGATTTAGACATTTTGTTGACGCCATCTAAACCTTCAAGAATTGGTACAGTGATACACACTTGTGACTCTTGATTATAACGACCTTGTAAAGTACGCCCCATCAGCAAGTTAAAGGTTTGATCTGTACCCCCTAACTCAACATCTGCCTCAAGTGCGATAGAGTCATAGCCTTGCACCAATGGATACAAAAACTCGTGAATCGCAATCGGCTGTTGGTTGTTATAGCGTTTAGTAAAGTCATCACGTTCAAGCATACGTGCAACCGTTTGCTGTGAAGCCAATTGGATCAGATCAGCAGCAGTTTTTTGAGCAAACCATTCTGAGTTAAACACCACCTTAGTTTTATTTGGATCAAGAATTTTGAACACTTGTTCCTGATAGGTTTTCGCGTTTTCTAAGACTTGCTCACGTGACAATGGTGGACGAGTTGCACTTTTACCTGTTGGGTCACCAATCATCGCAGTGTAATCACCAATCAAGAAGAATACTTCATGACCTAAGTCTTGAAACACTTTAAGCTTGTTAATTAATACCGTATGACCTAAGTGTAAGTCTGGTGCTGTAGGATCAAAACCCGCCTTAATTTTCAAAGGACGATTCAATTTTAATTTCTTCAGAAGATCTTCTTCTGAAATAATTTCATGTGTGCCTCGTTGAATAAGGGCAAGTTGTTCTTCAGCAGGCAGGAAATTTGACATCACAAAACCCAAATACATCTGTTGTTCAATTTGTGCGATATACTAACACTTTTTCAGCACAATGCAGGCTTAAGAATAATCATGACCACAATCTACATTGGTGTAATGACTGGCACGAGTATGGACGGCGTCGATTTTGTAGCCGCTTCTTTTGATCCATTACAGATCCATGCAACGCTGACATTAGCCTTTGATCCAGATTTACGTGATGAACTGATGGCACTTACTTTGCCAGACGATAATGAAATTGACCGCATGGGTAAGGCTGATGTCGCTTTAGCACAGATGATCGGTCATGGAGTCAATCAACTTATACAAGAAAATAATCTCGATAGAACTCAAATAAAAGCCATTGGATCTCATGGTCAAACGATTCGTCATCGTCCCGAACATGGATTTACCCTTCAAATTGGTGATCCCAACATTATTACTGAAATCACTCAAATTCCTGTGGTATCAGATTTTAGACGCCGTGATATGGCTGCTGGTGGTCAAGGTGCACCTCTAGTGCCAGCATTCCATCAAGCCTTATTTCAGCATCCGACGATACACCGTGTGATCTTAAATCTCGGTGGAATTGCCAATGTCAGTATGTTACCTGCGGGTGATCCTAAAGGCGTATATGGTTTTGATACTGGACCAGCCAATATTTTGATGGATGCTTGGTGTGAACGTTACACAGGGCAGCCTTATGATGAAAATGGCAATTGGGCTGCTTATGGTACGCCTATTCGTGCTTTGCTTGATCGTTTGCAATCACATGACTTTTTCTCGAAAGAGCCGCCAAAAAGTACTGGTCGTGAAGACTTTAATTTGGAATGGTTGGATGAACAAATTGCGGATTGGCGTAGCGATGTTGAATACGATGAACTTGAAGATACGCCTGAAAATGTTCAAGCAACGCTGATGAAACTTACGACACGTGCCATTAAAAAAGCCATTTATCGTTCCCCTATGGACACAGGTGAAGTTTATGTCTGTGGGGGGGGTGCATACAACTCACAATTATTAGAACAATTACGTTGGCGTTTACGTAAACATGAGTGGAGTGTTCAAACCACAGCAGATTTGGGATTAGCACCGACTTGGGTGGAGGCGACCGCTTTTGCGTGGTTGGCTATGCGATTTGTAAACCAACTTGCTGGTAATTTACCTGAAGTGACAGGAGCTCAAGGAGATCGAGTTTTAGGAACGATCACTGCGGTTTAAATGAAGAATCGATGTATCCACTATCCTGAGTTGATACATCGATTTACTTAAACAGGTGCAAAATTCAATTTTGAAAGTGGCGAGTTTACAGCAAAAATTCGATGTCTACATTCAGTAAAGCCATTTTCCCTTAAACGCTGAAGATGCATATTTAGATAATCCTCTGCATCTGCTTGGCTTTCAAATAAGTAAATTCCACCTGCTTCTTTGGACGCTTCATTTTCAGTCCAAATTTTCCAAATCAAGCCTTTCTCATTTGCTATTGAATCCGCGAGTGTTTTGAAACTTTCAAACATTTCATGCCCCCAAGGTCCATCATAGGGAAAATCAATTTGTAGAATAATCGCCATTCAACTTTTCCTTATATACGCGCATCTTTGATTAAGTCATCAATAGCTTGTGTTAATTTTTCCAATGCCACATGACCAGAGCCTATGATTTTGACATTGTCTCCATGACGTATCGCAAAACTTGGGAACCCTTTTATGCCCCAACTTCGATTAAGCTTGAACTCTTCATAGGTCGCTGCTTGGGTCTCAGGTAATTCAAACAACGTTGAGAATACGTCAAAATCCAGCTCAAACGTTTCACATATACTTCGATAATATTCAAGCTCGTTCGGATCTTCACCATCCACATAAAATTTATATTGGATTGCTGAAAAAAATGCCAAAAGTTTTTCATCATGATGATCATGGTCTTGCCAAAGTTGTCGAGCAACGTAAACAGCACGTGCTGAAGGCTCGGTATCATAGTTAAAATGTGCTCTTTCTAACAATTTTTCAGTGAAAGGTTGTTTAGTCAGTCTCTGAATATTTTTCCATTCGGTGCGTAAAAAATTCTTGAAAGTATCGGTCCAAGCATCACCTCCACCAGGTCTTAAACCACCGCTAATCACTTGAAAGCCAACACCATGCTGAATTGCATATTCACGCGCTTGTTTAATGATATTTGAACTTCCCCAACACCATGAGCACATTGGGTCACCCACATAAATCAGGCTGAGGTCAGATGCTACATTGACCACTGCATTTTGGCCTTTTTCCAATTCGGCTACTGAACAAGTACCAGTTTCTAAATCACAATTCATTGTCATTGCTATGTCCTCAATTTGCTAAATCAGATCATTTGCTACATCTGATCAATTGACTTAACTTAGCGGTTCTATAATGATGTGAATAGACAATAAAAATGAAAGGTGGTGTTCGATTTTATGAACAGCTTACCCTACTCAATCGATGACCTATATTGGTTCGTACTGATTGCAGATGCTGGAAGTTTATCCGCGGCAGCAAGACGTTATGATATTGCTAAATCCACGTTATCCAATCGACTTTCAAGACTTGAAGAATCCTTAAATATTAGATTATTAAATCGAAATACCAATTCAAGCTCACTAACTGATGCTGGGAAGATTTTCTTAAAAGAAATCTCCCCCCTATTTCATCAAATTGAATCGCTGACGAACGATCTCACACAATTAGAAATACAACCCAAAGGTCGAATTCGAATAGCTGCTTCGGGAACTTTTGGAAAATTGGTGGTATTGCCTTTAATCTCTCAATTTTTAATTGAATACCCACACATTGATATTGAAATTGATTTGAATGACAGCAAAGTTGATTTAATTTCTGGAGGATATGACTTAGCCATCAGACTTGGTGATTTAGCAGACTCTACACTCCATGCTCAAAAGGTTGGACAAGTTCGAAGAATTTTATGTGCCAGTCCGACCTATCAAATGCATTGTGGCATTCCTGAACACCCAGAGCAACTGTGTGATCATCATTTTATCTCGCATAACCGCGAGCTGTCCAAAATCACACTTTTCAAAAACGGTACGATAAAAAAATTTAAAATTTATACACATCTGATGGTGACACCATCCGAACATGCACTTGCTGCTGTAGAAGCACATTTAGGTATTGCCGCCGTTGCAGAAATCCAAGTGGCCCATCAATTAGTCAACTCAACGTTAATTCATATTTTACCTGAATGGTCTCTAATCCCTGAAGATGTCCACTTGGTTACTCCGAGCTTAAGCTATCGGACCTTAGCTTTGAGACTTTGCTTAACGTTCTTACAAAAACAAATACCAATACAAATACACCGTTTAATCAACCCATAATATTGTCAGACAATGAACGACCTTCTTTCACCTAGAACTGACCCGTTCAGCCCTAGTTCTATCATCCAAATTTGATAAAGATATGTAAAGGAAAGAGGATATAGATCATGGAAAAACAACAACGAATCACTGAGTTTCAAAAAGGTAATCTTATTTTTGATGTAATAGATAGCGGTCCAATCGATGGCAGTCCAATTGTGCTATTACATGGTTTTCCTGAAACATCAAAAATTTGGCAGCATAGTGCCGAAATACTAAACCAACATGGTTTTCGCACCTATGCGTTAAACCAACGTGGATATAGCTTAAGGGCTCAACCGAAAAAACGCGCAGATTATGCCATTCAACATTTAGCAGATGATGTAAATGTTCTACTCGACTTAATTGGAGAGCCTTCATATATCGTAGGACACGACTGGGGCGCAGTCGTTGCTTGGGAAGTTGCTCTACGTTATCCTAATAAAATTAAACATTTGACCGCGATCTCCGTCCCTCACAAAGCAGCATTTATGCGGGCTTTTTACAGCAGTACACAACTTTTTAAATCCTATTATATGGGACTATTTCAGCTTCCATGGATACCTGAGTTGCTCTTTAATAAAACACCTCAAATTGGCGAGGCTTTATTAAAAAATTCTGGAATGACAGTTGAACAATTAAATGACTTTAAACAAGAAATGATCATAGAAAAACGGCTCAGCCCATCACTCAATTGGTATCGAGGTTTACCTTTTAGCTCTAATAAAACGCTATTCAATAAAGTCAAAGTTCCCACTTTATTTATTTGGGGCAAAGATGACGTTGCAATTGATGCTAAAGGTGTTCAGTTCAATCAAAATTATGTTGAAGGTCCATATACGGAAATTCATTTAGAGGCGAATCATTGGATTCCAGTTCAAAATTATCATGAGCTGACTGATTTAATTCTGAAAGAACAGCAAAAATTATCATAAAAAAAGCCCGCTTAGCGGGCTTTTTTTGCTGCATATTAAATTGAGAATGAAGATCCACAACCACATGTCGTTGTCGCATTAGGATTTTGCACGATAAAGCGAGATCCTTCCAAACCTTCGACATAATCCACAACTGAACCAACGAGATATTGATAACTCAGTGAGTCAACAAGCATCTTCACATCACCATTCACAAATTCAGCATCGTCTTCATTTTGAGATTCAGCAAAATTGAATCCGTAAGAAAAACCAGAGCAACCACCACCTGTCACATATACACGTAACATCAAATCTTGATTTCCTTCGCTCTCACGAAGTTGACGAACTTTATTCGCAGCATTGTCAGTCAGCTCAAGTGCTTGGGCAGTCATGATGGATTCCTCAAAAAATTAAATAGGCTTTGAAATTAAAAGACCATATATCAAGTATAACATACTCAATATATGGTCATAACTCGAACTTTAAAGTTTATTCAGAGTAAATTTATCGGATTTAAATGTAACGTCCTATGAACTTATTTGTAGTTCTCATCCTGCAAGCTACATTCAAAGTTTGTCGGTTCATTCTTACAACGGAACTGCCAAAGTAGTTTCATCATTTGTTTGTTGTAAACACCTTGTTTAGTAAGTGCAATACGAGATTCACGCATCAATTTTTGGTAACCAGGTTTATCTCCAGCTGGAACATTCATCCAATATTTAGCCGGAATATCCGCTTTCATTTTGCCTAAAATTTGATTCGCACGTGGTAACTGTGTTTTCACCCAATCACGCGATTTCTGTCCGAAACCTTCAGGGAATTTATCATGACGAATGATGATATTACCGGTCACTTGAAGAATTGGATAATTCACAATTGCACCTTTCGTTCCTAGCCCTTTATGAAGTTCTAAAGGACGGAATACCGCTGCTGGTGCACCAATAATATCAACTTGGCCATTATTGAATTTACTACCAAAATTAGTGACATCAGAACTCACTGCTTGCGCACCAATTTGCTGTACCATAATTTTTTGTGCCTGATCATAATCAAGTACAGCGATCTTTTTACCCGCAGCTTTAGCAACCGTATTAATACTACGATCACGCACCATTAAATAAGCATCGCCAACAGGAATCACACCTGCAACTTCATAGTTGCCATTTTTCATATGTTTTGCAAAGGTTGGACTTGCTAAACCTTGCATGACTTTAACAGCTAAATTGAGATTAGTAATCGCACCAATGGCATCTAAAGAGCCAGTGAAATTATTAAACTGACGACCGCGCATCCCTGTGATACTTACACCGTCACATTTACCTGCTTTGAAATCTTCAGCAATTACGCCTTCATTTTGTCCGACTTTAAGCTCAATATCAGCTCCCCACTGCTTAGCAGCAAGTTGATAGTCTTTCATTAACGCATAGACATCGCCGTTTTTCCCGACGAGATCAAACACGCAGACGACTTGCTTTGCTTGTGAAGCCGTTGCAGCAGTCATTAAACCTGCTGATAATAATAATGTTTTGGTTAAATTCATTTTATTGTTTCCTATTCCTTCTTTCTTATAATCTCGAATATCCCATATCGAACACCTTAAACTTCAGTGTCAGTGTGTTAAACTAAAATGAGATTACACGATCCAATTGTGTAGATACTGATCCTGAGATGCTGTATGTATATGGTTTTTAGATACAGATCATTTAAATACTACTTATTGTGATTAAAGCATACTTTTTTCTTATAAATGTGCATTGGCGAAAATGACATAAAATGAATAAAAAAAATCCTAGACCAGGTCTAGGATTTTTTCTTTAGAAATCAGAATTATTCACCACCAAGTGAACATTCGAAGTTGGATTTATCGACAGAGCAACGTGCTTTCTTAAGAACAGACATCATCTCTTTGTCATAAATACCTTGTTTAGTGAGATCCATACGACCATCACGAAGTAGTTTTTGATATTTCAGCTTTTCTTCAGCTGAGAATTGCATTTTGTACTTAGCAGGAATTTCACTCTCTAAACGCTTGATCATTGCGTAGCTTTTCGGCAAGTTTTTAACAAACCAATCACGTGATTTTTGACCAAACCCTTCAGGGAATTTTTCAGGCTTCATCACAAAGTTTGCTGTAATGTGTACTACAGGGAAATCAAACATTGCCCCTGTATTGCCTAAACCTTTATAAATTTCAAGAGGCTTATAGGCATATGCTGGTGCACCCACCATATCCACTTGACCATTATTGAACTTCGCAACAAAGTTCGAAACATCAGATCCGACTGCTTGAGCACCGACACGTTGCACCATAATTTTTTGTGCTGGGTCATAGCTTAATACTGCGAATTTCTTACCAGCGGCTTTTTCAATAGAATCAATTTTTTTATCACGCACGAAAATATATGCCGCGCCTAGTGGTGCAATACCAGCAACTTCATATTTTTTCCCACCGAGATTTGTGACCATCTTTGCAGCATTACGTTTGTCTAAAGCAAAAGTAATCGCACGTTGTGCAATTGCATTTGATGGTGCGCCACCTAAAGAGTCAATCGAACCCACAAACTTATTATATTGACGAGCACGCATCGCTGTTAAGAAAACAGCATCACACTTACCTGCTTTAAAATCATTATCGGCTACAGCCTCATCTTGACGTGGAATCAGATTAATATCTGCCCCCCAACCCTTTGCTGCCAATGCCCATTCTTGAGCCATTTGGAACGATTCACCAGACTTACCGAGTAAATCAAATACACACACATCAACCTTTGCTTGAGCAGTTGAAACCATACCCATGGTTGAAGCCGCCAATAAAGCCAGAGTTGTTTTTTTCATTCTTAGTTCCTTTTAAGCATTTAAATGGATTCTTTTCCATGACAAAAATTTTAATCACTCTCTATTTAAAAAAATAGAGCTATTGCTCTATTTTTTATTATTCAATTATAAGTTGTTGAATTTTATAATTTTAATTATTTATTAATTTCGTAAACGCTTATTTAATTATCTTTATATTTCATATAATAAATAAAATATGTGACTTCAAGCACATCATTTTATTGAAATTAATTCCAAAAAAATGACTTAAGATTTTAGATTGATACAAAAAAAGCACTCCTAAGAGTGCTTTTTTTAACTTATAGCATTAAGCATCAATATCTGCATTCAATGCATTCTCTTCAATAAATGCACGACGTGGTTCAACATCATCACCCATGAGACAAGAGAACATGCGATCTGCTTCAATTGCATCATCAATCGTCACTTGAAGCATATTACGATTTTCAGGATCCATCGTGGTTTCCCAAAGCTGCTCTGCATTCATCTCGCCCAAGCCTTTATAGCGTTGGATCATCATGCCACGGCGTGAATCTGCCAATACTTGTTGCCATACTTGATGGAAGTTAGCAACATTGACTTTACGCTCACCTTTTTGCAAATAAGCCCCGTCTTCAAGTAACGTAAACCAACTCTTTGAGTTTTGAAGTAAACGTTTATATTCACCTGAACCCAATAAACCAGCATCTAATAAATAGTGATGAGGAAGGTTGTGTACATACACTGTTAAACGTGGCCAATAATGTGTTTCACGTGAACCATCTGCGAGTTCTTTTTCGAATGCTTCGAGCGTGAATTCAGGTCTTAAGCTTGGCTGTTGTGTTTCAATTGCTTGACGCAATTGCTCAGCCCAAGACGTCACATAAGCTTCATCTTGATTTTGATCTAATTTAAATGCATCTAAACCAAGTAAAGCATCTAACAAAGTTGCAGGATAACGAATCGTTAATCGCTGTAAGCTTTTTTGTGATGTCTGATAATCAGCAATGACTTTTGCAAGCGCTTCACCACGAATCGCAGGTGCGTCAGCACTGATATGTAATGCCAACTCATCAATTGCATTCGAAATTAAATATGTTTCAAGCGCATCATTATCTTTAATATACTGCTCTTGCTTACCTTTCTTTAATTTATAAAGTGGTGGCTGAGCAATATAAATATGACCACGTTCCACTAATTCCGGCATTTGACGGAAGAAGAACGTTAATAACAGCGTACGAATATGTGAACCATCCACGTCCGCATCGGTCATAATAATAATTTTGTGGTAACGTAATTTGTCTGGATTATATTCTTCACGACCGATACCACAACCTAATGCTGTAATCAGTGTTCCGACTTCAGCAGAAGAAATCATCTTGTCAAAACGAGCACGTTCCACGTTTAAGATTTTACCTTTGAGCGGTAAAATCGCTTGCATTTTACGGTTACGACCTTGTTTCGCTGAACCACCTGCTGAATCACCCTCGACAAGATATAGTTCAGATAAAGCTGGATCTTTTTCTTGGCAGTCCGCCAATTTACCTGGAAGACCAGCTATATCAAGCGCACTCTTACGGCGAGTCATTTCACGTGCTTTACGCGCCGCATCGCGTGCACGTGCGGCATCAATAATTTTACCCGCAATTGATTTAGCTGCAGCTGGATTTTCAAGAAGATACTCTGAAAAAGCTTTATTCATTGCTTGTTCAACAGCAGGTTTTACTTCACTCGATACCAATTTTTCTTTGGTTTGAGAAGAGAATTTTGGATCAGGAACTTTCACTGAAACAATTGCTGTTAAACCTTCACGTGCATCATCACCAGAAACTGCAACCTTCTCTTTTTTGAGTAAGTTTTCGTTTTCCATGTAGTTATTAAGGCCACGAGTTAAAGCAGCTCGGAAACCAGCTAAGTGAGTACCACCATCTTTTTGAGGAATGTTATTGGTAAAGCAACGGACGTTTTCTTGGTACGTATCATTCCATTGCAATGCAACTTCAACACCAATGCCATTATCAGCTTGCGTGGTAAAGTGAAAAATATCGTTAAGATGCGTTTTTCCTTCGTTAATGTATTTAACGAATTCTGATAAACCACCCTCATAATCAAATACATGTTCTAAACCAACACGTTCGTCACGTAGAACAATTCGGACGCCCGCATTTAAAAATGACAGTTCACGTAAACGACGAGCTAAAATATCGACATTGAAAATGGTCTGACTGAATGTTTCAGCACTTGGATAAAAACGTACACGAGTACCTGAACGATCTGTATCGCCCACCACCTTTAAAGGGTATTGAGGGTCACCATGGCGGTATTCTTGTTCATGAATTTTACCAGCACGATGAATTGTGAGTTCCAGTTTACTAGACAAAGCGTTTACAACTGAAACACCTACACCGTGTAAGCCACCAGAAACCTTATAGCTGTTGTCATCAAACTTACCACCCGCATGAAGAATCGTTAAGATGACTTCAGCAGCAGATACACCTTCTTCAGGGTGAATATCTGTGGGAATACCACGACCGTTATCTGCGACAGAAACAGATTCGTCTTCGTGAATGGTAACCAGAATTTCATCACAGTGACCAGCAAGGGCTTCATCAATCGAGTTGTCCACCACTTCAAACACCATATGGTGTAAACCAGTACCATCATCCGTATCACCAATATACATGCCTGGACGCTTACGTACTGCGTCTAAACCACGTAATACCTTGATGCTAGAGGAATCATAAGCCTTTTCAATGGTTTGTTCTGTTTGAGAAGCAGCTTGATCTTCTGAACTCATGGTTACTCCCTAGTGAAAAAAAGGTCTATCCAAAGATGGAGAAAACTTCAAAAAATTATTGCACAACAACTTGAACAGAACCGTTTTCAACATTGAATAATTGATAGGAAATAGACAAATCATGTAAATGCTTTTGTACAGATTCATGGTCTAAAGTGGTAATGAAAACTTGACTACCGAGTTGGCTCAATCGCTCAATTAAACGTTGTTGTGCGGTTATATCTAATTCTGCTGTCACATCATCTAATAATACCACAGTTTCCTTATTAGACGCATGCAACATTGCGATCTGTGACAATTTTAAAGCCATGATTAATAATTTTTTTTGCCCCCGTGACAGTACGGCATCTGCATCTCCTGTTGGGGTTTTTAACTTTAAATCTGCACGGTGTGGACCATATTCTGTATAGCGTCTTTCGCAGTCTTTTTGATGATACAAAATCAAGTCTTCAGCCAAGCCATGTTCCACATGAAAGCCTGCTGCATACTCCATATGGATCTCGATATCTGGTAATAGTGTTTTAAGATCTTGCTGAAAAAATATCTGCCACTGTTCAACAATAGCCTGACGTTGTAAATGTAATATTTCACCGTACTCACTAAGCATTTTGTTCCATGCTTCTAAATCTTGCACCGTCAGATTACGTTTTGATTTTAATAAGCTGTTTCGTTGTTTTAAAGCTCTAGAATAAAATTGCCATGCATAATAAAAATCTGGTTCCACGTGAAACATTAACCAATCAAGCAATTGTCGTCTTGGTTTAGCTCCGTGATCAATAATATCTGTACTCAGAGGGTCAATAAGCTGTAATGGTAAAATTTTGGCTAGCTGTCCCTGCGTAGCAATACTGTCCCCATTCACTTTAATATTTTGCTCACCCGTAATGAGCTTTTGCATACCAATCTTTTCATTAGCAGACTGTGCAAATACAATCGCATCCTGCATTTGATTTTGAATGTAATGTTTAGGAATATGTGTACGAAAAGATCGACCAGTGGCCAATAAGTGAATTGCTTCTAATATAGACGTTTTTCCTGAACCATTTTGTCCATAAAAAACATTAAACGGTTGCAACTCTTGGAGTGCAACCGCTTTTAAATTTCTCACACGCTGGATATTTAAACGCGTAATGAACATGACCAGATTAAACTAAATCAAAAACAACATTAAACACGCATCGGCATGACGACATAGGTTTGATCTTGATGTGCTGGATCTTGAACCAATACAGATTGGTTTGCCTCAGTCATCGTCATTAATACATCATCACCATCCAGCACATTCAATACATCCAAAATGTATTGTGCGTTGAATGACATTTCCATAGGTGCATTATTGTATTGAATCGCAAGATCTTCAACTGCCTCATCTTGCTCTGGATTATTGGCACGAAGTTGCAGTGAATCTGGATTGAAGTTTAAAAATACACCACGCAATTTTTCATTACTCAGGATAGCAACCCGCTGTAATGATTGTTTGAAAATATCATGTGCAATCGTAACTGTTTTATCACCGCCACGAGGAATAACACGTCGATAATCAGGGAATTTACCATCAATTAATTTTGTAGTAATACGAACAGTAATATCACCCTGCTCTTTATCACGGCTTGGAAT
The DNA here is from genome assembly GCF_056779765.1 of Acinetobacter sp. 24-47-62. Lineage (NCBI taxonomy): Bacteria > Pseudomonadati > Pseudomonadota > Gammaproteobacteria > Moraxellales > Moraxellaceae > Acinetobacter > Acinetobacter sp. 24-47-62. The sequence continues at coordinate 35,363 of NZ_JBWYIN010000018.1, read as the reverse complement.
TGTCAAAGTAACATTCAGCAGTTCACGACCAATTAACAACGAGAGTTGATTATCTTCGATACTCAATAGACGCTGTAATTCACCGACCGCTTTACGAGGCACAATTGCTTGCACTAACTGCGAAGCATTCGAACTGGCCAATGTTTCACAAAGAGCAAGACGATGTCCATCTGTCGTCACTGCACGAAGCTGATTTTCATCAATTTCAAGTAAAGTACCTGTAAGATAAAAACGGACATCCTGAACAGCCATCGCAAAAGAGGTTTTTTCAAATAAACGTTTTAGTTCACGTTCAGTGACCTGAACTTGAGTCCCTTGACTATTTTCAGTCGTTAATAAAGGGTAATCCTCAGCAGATAATGTTCCTAATACAAAGCGGCTATTACCAGATTTCAAAATACAACGCTGGTCTTCTGTGATTTGTAAATCAATCAGTGCTGCTGTCGGCAAAGATTTACAGATATCCATCAATTTACGTGCGGGTACTGTGGTTTGACCTGCTTGTAAACATGCTCCCTCTACAAGCGTTGTACTCGCAACAAGTTCAACTTCAAGATCGGAACCTGTAATCGTCAGTGCATCTTGAGTAACCTGAACTTTGACGTTTGAAAGAATATTTAACGTATGGCGACGTTCTACAGCACCTACAACATGAGACAAAACATTGAGTAAGCTTTCTTTCGCGATCTTCAAACGCACGATGGATTTCCTCTAAAAACAGTATATCGACGACAGACTAAAACACTTTTAATCATGTACTATGCGGCAGAATATGCCGCATTGCAAGAATAGAATTTAAACAGATTTAGCTTTGTAATAAGCGCATTAAATTTTTGTAATCTTCATTAAAGATAGGATCTTCAGCACACAAACTCTGCACTTTTTCACAGGCATGCATGACTGTACTGTGATCACGACCACCAAATGCCATGCCAATTTCAGGAAAACTGTCGCCCGTTAATTCTCTCGCAAGCCCCATTGCTAATTGACGTGGTCGAGCATAAATACGAGTTCGTTTAGGTCCAACCAACTCTTTCAATGGGATACGAAAATATTCACTGACTACACGCTGAATATTTTCGGTGCTAATAGTACGAGCACGAATCGCAAGAACATCTTTCAGTGATTCTCGCACCACATCTAAGTCGATTGGTGTCCCTTTAAAACGAGAAATCGCGACGACTTTATTTAATGCACCCTCAAGTTCACGTACGTTTGCCACAACTTGCTGTGCAATAAAGAGCGCACAATTACGAGGCAAATCGATACCATTACTTTCAGCTTTTTTAAGTAAAATCTCAATTCGAGTTTCAATATCAGGCGGTTCTACCCCTACCGATAATCCCCATGAAAAGCGAGATACCAAACGAGGATCTAACTCGGTCAACTCTTTAGGATAGCGATCTGAGGTCAAAATAATTTGTTTAGATTCATCTAATAAGGCATTAAACGTGTAAAAAAACTCAACTAAGCTGGCTTCTTTACCTGCAAGTAAATGGATATCATCCACTAAAAGTAAGTCCAGTGAACGGCAATTTTTTTTAAATTCTTCGACTTTACCTTGTTGAAGTGAACTCACAAAATCCTGAACAAAACTTTCAGCAGTCATGTACATCACACGAGCATTTGGTTTAGCTTGTAATAAAGCATTACCCACTGCTTGCATCAAGTGGGTCTTACCTAAACCAGTCGGACCGTATAAAAATAACGGGTTATGTTGAGGTTCGCCTAACTGAGTTAACACTTTACGGCAGGTTTCTGCCGCCATCTGATTTGAACGCCCTTCGACGAACAATGCAAAATTAAACAGCGGATTTAATAATCGTTTTTTTGATGTTTTTGTATTTTGCTGCTCATTGCTTTCTTTTTTTGCTCTGACTACAGGTGCTGCTGCTGAAGACTCAAGCGCTGCAGTTGTTGTCGCAGGTTGCTCTGAAGCAGATAAAATCGCGCCTGGTCGTGAGTCGACTAAAATTTCAACTTTACAAACACGTCCTTCAGACATTTGTTCTGCAAGAATGCTAATTAATTCTAAATGATGTTCTTGAATATAGCGTGTCCAGTAAGGATTAGGTGCATAAAGCTTTAAAACACCATCTACCTCTTCGGCAACCAATGGACGTATCCACATTGCAAAGACATTATCTGAGAGCTCTTGTCGCAAGCGATTTAAGCAGTCTGTCCACAGCATGTGAAACCCCTCATTCCATTTAAATTTAAAAACAACCCCATGAGATTGGGGAGGCAATCATACCCAAGTTATCCACATATGTCATGAGTAATTTTGAACTTTAAACACAAATAATCAAATTTAAAAGTCTAAATTTAAATTTAAAACAGGGTGTGGATAAGGTTTTCCACAAACTGTGGATAAATAAAAGCAATAACTTATCCACAATCTATAAAAAATATGAAAACATAGTTATCAACAGCCTAAGTATATATATTTAAAAAAAAATAATGCTTTATCCATAGAAAATTACAACCCTAATAGTAATAAATTTAAATTTATAAATTTGAATTTATTTAATAAGATTCGGTTTTCTGTGGATAATCATTCCTTGTGTTTAAATTTAAATTCAAATTTAAAAATCAACCATAATTAAATTTCATCTTGTGTATAAGTTTATGGATATTTCTGTGGTTAACTTAAATTCTATAATAAAAACATATATTTATTTTGTGTATAAATAGATTATTTAACAAATTTGTATCTTTCTCAGACTCAAGCAACTTTCATCAAAAGTGTTACACAATACTGTTTAATATTGACAGAACAAACAATGCACAATACAATCGCGAACCTTTATAGAACACCAACTTTGGAGTTTCGATATGAAACGTACTTTCCAACCATCTGAATTAAAGCGTAAACGCGTTCATGGTTTCCGTGCTCGTATGGCGACTAAAGCTGGCCGTCAAGTATTAGCTCGTCGTCGTGCAAAAGGTCGTCACAGCTTAACTGTTTAATACCAGTTTAGTTTATCGACGATTTGGGTGTTATGACACTTTATAGTTTCAGTCCAGAGGTGAGAATCCGCTGTGCTGCAGATTACAAAGGTGTATTTGATGGTGCGCTTTTTAAAGTGCATCAACCCCATTTCTTATTTTTGGCTACACCAACTAAACAGCCTAAAAGCCGTTTAGGTATTGTTGTTGCTAAAAAGAAAGTGCGCCGTGCACATGAAAGAAATCGAATAAAACGTATTGCTCGCGAAAGTTTTCGCTTAAATCAGCAAGATATAGATTTATTGGATATTGTGGTCATGCCTAAGGTAGGTATTGAGTCGATTCCGAATGCTGAATTGCATAAGCAATTACAATTTGCATGGCAGAAGCTACAGCGTCTTGTAAAAAAACATCATAAAATATCAGTTCCCTCTCCTCAAAGTTAGAGGTGGCCAATGGTCCGTATATTGCATTGGTTGATTCGTTTCTATCAAATTGCGATTAGTCCGCTCCTTGGACCTCGTTGCCGTTATTTCCCAACTTGTTCTCAATACTCGTTAGAAGCTATTCATATACATGGCCCGATTAAAGGTGTCTGGTATGCAACGCGACGGATTTGTCGTTGCCATCCGTGGGGTGGAAGTGGATATGATCCTGTTCCCAAAAAAGCAATTCGTTTTATTTCATTTCAGCAAATAGATTCTCAAATGACTCACGTTACTGTACCCTTGCGTGAGCGTTTATTGAACCAAAAATCACTCTAACCAATTGGGGTAATCGATATGCAACAATGGGCCAGGTTTGCAATTCTCGGGGCCATGTTTGTCACCGCATATTTGCTTATTCTTGCTTGGCAAAAAGACTATGGTCAAACTGAAACAACTGCTGCGACAGCACCTGCTGCCGTCGTTGCCCAAGATGTTTCTGCTGATCTGCCAACGAGCCAAACGACAGCGGGTTCAACTGATATACCGCAAGCAAATATTGCAGCTGAACAACAAGACACAACTACACCTGCAACAGCAAATCAACAATTAGTTGCTGTTCAAACTGATTTATATCATCTTTGGATTAACCCTAAAGGTGGGGACATTGTCCGTGTTGAACTACTCAATCATGATAAAAGTAAAAATAGTGAACAACCGTTCGTTATGCTTGAAAATGATGAGAAACGTACTTATGTCGCTCAATCAGGTTTAATTGGTTTAAATGGACCTGACAGTAGCCGTAGTGGACGTCCAACATTTGAGTTTGAAAAGTCGACTTATACTTTAGCTGATGCTCAAGCAACCACCAATAAAGATGGTGAAGCTGAGAAAGTGTTAAAAGTACCAATGGTATTAAAAACGGCTGATGGTGTTGAAATCATCAAAACGTTCACTTTCCAAGAAGGTGCATATCCAGTTAACGTAAGTTATCAAGTGATTAACCGTAGTCAGCAAAACTGGCAAGGTCAAATGTTTGGTCAGATCAAACGTGACAACTCTGAAGATCCAGGTAAAACTGATCAAGGAATCTTTACGCTGGGCACTTATTTAGGTGGTGCTTGGGGTACACCTGATGAGCACTATAACAAATTAAAATTTGATAATTTTAATGAAGAAAAGTTAAGTGTTGAGGCTCAAGGTGGTTGGGTTGCAATGGTTCAGCATTACTTTGTAAGTGCTTGGGTGCCTGGTAACTTCGGTAACCAGCCGTATTCTGCAAAAATGGAGTCACGTAAATCTGCTGATGGTATGAATATCATTGGCTTTACTTCGCCTACCATTAATGTACCAGCTGGCAAAACAATGACTGTTGATGCAACATTCTACTCAGGTCCAAAAATTCAATCTGAATTGAAAGACTTGGCAACTGGTTTAAATCAAACGGTTGATTATGGTTGGTTATGGCCAATTGCGAAATTGCTATTCTTAGGTTTGCAATTCTTCCATGGCATTGTTGGAAACTGGGGTTGGTCAATTATTCTATTGACAATTCTTGTGAAACTTATTCTTTGGCCTCTTTCATCTAAGAGCTATCGCTCTATGGCAAAAATGCGTGTGATTGCACCAGAAATGCAACGCATGAAAGAAGAGTTCGGCGAAGACCGTATGCGTTTCTCACAAGAAATGATGGCACTTTATAAGCGTGAACAAGTCAATCCATTATCTGGTTGTTTACCTTTACTTCTTCAAATGCCAATTTTCTTGGCTTTGTATTGGGTGCTCATGGAGTCTGTTGAGTTACGCCACGCTCCTTGGTTAGGTTGGATTCAAGATTTATCTGCAATGGACCCATGGTTTATCCTACCATTGTTGATGGGTGTGACGATGTATGTTCAACAAATGTTGAACCCACAGCCGACAGATCCAATGCAAGCAAAAGTCTTTAAGTTTATGCCGATTATTTTCACGGTATTCTTATTGTTCTTCCCTGCTGGACTTGTGCTTTACTGGATTGTCAACAACTTGATCACGATTCTTCAGCAAGGTCTGATTAATAAGAGTGTTGAGAAAGCTCGCTTAGCAAAAGAAGATACAGCATCTACGAACTAAGTTTTGTTAGTAGCTGAATCGATCCGCTTAAGGTGATATCCTTAGGCGGATTTTTTTTGCCTTGCTTTGAGATCATTTCAATGACGAACCTACAACATCAAACCACTATTGCTGCGATTGCAACACCGCCAGGTCGTGGAGGTGTAGGTGTAATTCGACTGTCTGGTCCTAAGGCATATGCCATAGCAGAGGCTTTAACTGGTAAGGCACTCGGTCCTGCTCGTTATGCTGCATTTCGTCAATTTCTTGATGCGAATGGGCAAGTCATGGATGAGGGTTTGGTCATTTGTTTTCCAAATCCGAATTCTTTTACGGGTGAAGATGTAGTTGAGTTACAAGGTCATGGTGGACCGGTGATTCAAAATACATTATTGGGCCGACTGTTAGAGTTAGGCGCAATTGCAGCAAAAGCGGGTGAGTTTTCAATGCGCGCTTTTGAAAATGGAAAAATGGATTTAGTCCAAGCCGAATCAATTGCTGATTTAATTGATGCTACTTCACAAGCAGCTGCTCGTTCTGCAGTACGTTCATTGCAAGGCGCATTTTCGGCCAAAGTAAATACAGTATTAGAAAAACTCATTCACTTACGATTACATGTTGAGGCGGCGATTGATTTTCCTGAAGAGGAAATTGATTTTCTTGCAGATGGAAAAATTTTAGCGTTATTGGAAGATGTGCAAGCATCAGTGGGTGCAGTACAACAATCAGCACGCCAAGGTCAACTTCTGCGTGAAGGTTTACAAGTGGTGATTGCAGGGAAACCCAATGCAGGTAAATCGAGTTTATTGAATGCATTGGCTGGTGTTGAGCGCGCGATTGTAACGGACATTGCAGGTACAACGCGTGATGTACTACATGAGAAAATAAGCCTAAATGGTTTGCCAATTACCCTGACGGATACAGCAGGGCTGCGTGAAACGGGAGATATTGTTGAGAAGGAAGGTATTCGTCGAGCGATTAAAGAAATAGAAAATGCTGATCTCCTACTCTTGGTTTACGATTTGAGTCAAGGTGAAGATCCGATGCATTTGGCAGATACTTACTTTGCTAATTATATCGATCCTAAACGCTTAATTTTAATCGCTAACAAATGTGATTTAGTAGATAGTGAAGCTAAAGTTGCTGATCTCCAAGGCTTTAGACACATTACGGTCTCAGCCAAGCAAGAAATGGGTGTTCAATCGCTTGTAGATGCGATTACAGCACATGCAGGCTTTCAGCCTGAAGAAGATACCTTTATTGCAAGAACACGCCACCTAGACGCAATGAAGCGCACTCAATCTTATCTTGCGGAAGCTCGTGAACAACTTGTTGTTTACCATGCAGGAGAGCTTGTCGCAGAATCGTTACGTCTCGCACAGAATGCATTAGGTGAAATTACTGGTGATTTTAGTGCGGATGATTTACTCGGAAAAATCTTTGGCTCTTTCTGTATCGGAAAGTAATTTCAATTTAAGCCTATATTCCAGTAAATTCTAATAAGTTCCAATGACAATTAAATAGCATTAAGTTTTAATAGCTTAGTGCTTTTTTTATGCCTTTTTATTGTTCCAATATGTTCTATACGTTCATCTAGTGCTATGATTTTTTTAGTCACCTAATAGCTACGTGACAATAAAACCTTATTTTTATGCCTGAGTGACTAGAATAATGCCAAAGATAAACGGCCTGTTTTTCTCTACTGATAGAGAGATTCAAAACCTTAAACCACAGGACAAGCGATATTCAGTTAAAGACAAGCTGAATAATGGGCTGTTTATTGAGGTTAAGGAATCAGGCGTTAAGTCGTGGCACTATCGTTATTCACTGGCAGGCAAGCAAGAACGGCTTGTTATAGGTCGTTATCCTGACTTGTCATTGAAGGACGCTAGACAGATCAGAGATGAATCAGCCTCATTGGTGGCTAAAGGTATTTCACCTAAACAAGATAAGGCCAAGCCCAAAGGCATTTTGTTCAAGGACTACGGCGAACGCTATTTAAAAGAAGTCATTAAAAAAGACCGTAAAAACCCTTACAACATGGTTTTATGCCTGAGCAATGATATTTATCCGATGATGGGCCACATTCCATTAGATCAGATCAGTATTGAAGATATACGCCGTACTATATGGCGCAAAAAAGAACAGGGATATGATGCAGCAGCTAACCAAGTCAGAGGCTTGTTAAAGCGCATGTTTGATTATGCAATGACTTTGGGCCTTGTACCTTATAACCCTGTTTTGGCTATCCCATCACGGCACGTACACAAGGCAAAGCCTAGAGATAGATATTTAAGCACAAATGAAATCCGCACCTATTACACCACCCTCCTAAACTCAAGAATTTATCGACCTAGAAAGCTGGGCCTTTTGCTGTCATTGCTGACATTGGTTAGAAAGTCAGAGCTATTGAGGGCTAAATGGGAGCATATCGACTTTGATAGCCGTATATGGCTTATCCCTGAAACAAAGGCTGATAGTGCGACAGGTCATAGCCGTGAAATGGTCGTTTATATGTCAGATCAGGTTATAGAGATATTTAAGGAACTAAAAGCGATTGCAGGCAATGAGCCTTTTGTATTTGTAGGCAGAAAGCCAGGTACTCATATCAGCCATAACGCCTTTAATACGGCGCAAAAGGCAGCACTGGCATTAACAGACTTGCCACCGTTTACCGTGCATGACTTGAGAAGAACGGCCAGCACCCATTTAAACGAGCAAGGTTTTAATAGTGATGCAATCGAGGCTTGTTTAAACCATACAGCCAAAGGTGTAAGGGGGGTATATAACAAGGCCAAGTATGAAAAAGAACGCACAGAGATGATGCAGAAATGGAGTAATCATATTTTTAGTGTGATTTATGAGCCGAATTTGATCTTTTTTAATCAGGCTAAAGGTGCTTAATTGTATCTAATTGTAACTTGCTGAATATTTTAATTATTGAGGAAAAAGACTAAAGCGGACTAAAACGGAGTTAAATGTTGATAAACAGCAGGTTGATGGTGCTTCACGACAACAATTAACGCACTTGTTGGGTAAAGAGGTAGCCATTTAAGCATAACTCTTATAAAGTAAAACATAGAAATCTAATACATTCATTAAGAAGCATTTATGTCTAATGAGTGTAGGAAAGAAAGAAAAAGGTCAAACACGCCAATGCTTGACCCTTTTCATGGAACAGATGGCTTTAGTAACGCCAATTACTAAACGCCATTAATTTTTAACCGCCGTCTGGCAGGACACAAAACTAAGGAATCTTAGAAATGTAAAACGATTAAAAACTAAGTTTTTGTACTTTGATCAACAATGATAAACATTGATGAACGCTTTTATAGTAGTTCAAACATGACATAAGTCAACATTTTGTTTACGAATGGAAGCACTTGTTGTTAGTCATTGGACTTAATTGAATAGGTATATATTGCTATATCTAATTAATAAAACTTAGTTTTTCCCTCTTAATTACTTTTCTACTCCCTATTTTGTGTCTAGGCATTTCCAATATTGGAGAATGTTTAGATGACTATATCTAAAGAGCAGCAAAACGAAAATCAACGTCTAATCCGCCGTAAAGAAGTGCAGACCAAAACTGGCTTAGGTGCTTCATCTATTTATGCTGAAATGGCAAAAGGAAAGTTCCCGAAGCCTATTCAAATTTCTGAACGCCGTGTCGCTTGGATTGAATCAGATGTTGATTCATGGGTAGCTGAACGAATCGCAAAACATAAAGCCAACATTGCAACGATGGAGGCTTAAACAATGAATAACACCCAATTAAATCAAGTTTTAAGCCATCTCAAGCAAGGTCGAAGCATTACCCAGATGGATGCAATCCGTCTTTTTAATTGCTACCGCCTGAGCGCAATAATCGAAAAGCTACGCCGTCAAGGTTATGACATTGTGACCTATAACGAGCGTAATAGTTCGGGTACTGGTACTCATGCACGTTATGAGCTTAAAGAGGTGGCAGCATGAACCCATCTATTTTTAATTTCAATGAACACGGCGTTCGGATTGCCTTTGATGTAAACGGACAGCCTTTGTTTTGTCTGCCTGATGTTGGTCAAGCCTTAGATATTAAAAACGCGACAGCAAGCCGTTTTAAGCTAAATCCAAAGGGGGTACATGAAATGTATACCCTTACAAATGGCGGTACTCAAAAGTTAACTTTTATCAGTGAAGAAAACCTGTACCGCATTGTATTTAGATCGACTAAACCCGAAGCATTGAATTTCCAAAACTGGGTATTTTCTGAGGTATTGCCGAGCATCCGCAAGACTGGGAGTTATTCAGCACGGCAGACAGCCTATGAAGAACTGAACCGCCTATGTATGCAAGCAAAGACCCAAAAGGCTAAAGGTTCATTTCATGGCACTGGCTTGGCAAACCACCGCTATTCAATGCGAGATTTAAACCTAAGAATTACAACATGCAAAGCAAATTTACAGCTAACTTTTGAGGGTATACACAATGATTGAGCATGTAGACCCTGAGTTTTTCAAAGCCTTCGACCACTACAAAGCCATGCTTGAGCAATACGGCGATGACCACCCCATCACCGAGCAGGCACTCATTTTAACAATGCACTACACGCCTGAGAGTATCAAACAGGAAATGCACCAAAAGGCTAAGGAATTAAACCTATTGCCACCACCAAGCGGTTACACCGATGACGGCGAACCCATGTACCGACTGGAAGATATTGCAAAGCATTTCGGCATTAGCTTTGAAGAAGCAGAACAGCGTTTATTGCAGATGATGGATAACCGCCAGCAAGTAGGCTTGTCGAATGACGGCGTTTTGGTTAATGCCAATATCAATATTAACCGTATTCAATGAGGTGAAGGCATGAGCGAAATAATAGATTTTAAATCCAAAACTCAAGCCGATAGTCAGCCTATGACCGATGACGAAATGCGGTTAGCCAATATCTACGATGTTGCAGTCGGTTTAATTATTGATATTGAGGAGGGTAAAACTTTCTCAATGACTGAGATAAAAGCACAAATGATTGAAATTTTAGAAATCATACAAGAGGAAGTTTAAGCATGAAAAGTCAAACATTGAATATTGCCAACATGCCTAAGTATGGTTATATTAATCGGGCTTTGAGCAAAATCTCAAAGTTAGCTGTGGAAGGCTACAAATCTCAACAGGCGTACAGTCCTCTAAGGGCTTTTTTTGTACGTGAAATCTCTATGCGTTCGCATGTTATGGTGAAGCTGGAGAGGGACACTTTCGAGTGTACAGGTCACCTGTTGAGCCTGTCTTCCAACCCTTTTCAGCTTTGCCACCCTCATTTGGAAGTGACTGGCAAGGCTCCATTAAATCAACAGGAGCGTATTAATCATGCCTAATCGAAACCCATCCAATCAAAATAAAACAGCTCAAGACTATTTAGAAAATGCACAAGTATTTCTTGAATCTTTAGAGGGTATGCTACTTTCATTGTTTGTAAGTTATGACCAGCTTGATTTATCAGATGAAAAAGCAGGGTCAGTCATAAGCATTTGTGAAATGTTGGCAAATGGTGCTTTGGAGGATATTGAAAGTGCCAGTGAAAAAACAAAGTTTGATCTATCGAAATTTATAAATCGGGCTAATGGTATAACCATTCTGCTTTCAGAATTGTCACGCTTTAATCTTGCAAAAGGCTATACAGCATCCGCTATTCATGGCTTGTTTTTAATTGCTAATGAATTGAGCAAATCGCTTGAAACGGCGGTTGATGCAGTTATGGAAGAGAGAAATCATAACTCAAAATTATCAGAGCAATTAAAAGGGGGTACACAATGATTCATCATGATACCCCCCAACAACTAATAACACCCGATCAAATTATAGCTGATTGTGTGAAATTAATGCCACAGGATAAAGCATATTTAGAGCATGGCATCATCCAGTATTTTGGCAGTCCAATACAGCCGATCTATGTAAATCCGAACACGATAGAAATAAACGGTAGCGCCTACCAACAGCCTTTAATCATACCAATCTACAACAGGTATTTAGAGGTGATTCAAAGTGCTGTATTAGAGCTAGGTAAACGTGTCGAATTTACAGATGGCACAACAGCAAAAGGCTTTTCATGTTTTGGGGAATTAAAAAACAATGAGCCAATTATTATCACGTATAACCTAGAGGCATTCTTTAAAGTTGCGCAAACAGGTTATGCCGTTGTGTTGGTCGTATTGCCGAATCTATGCAATAAGAAGCAAATAGAACTCAATCCCTTAGACTTTGAACGAATACAATTTGTTATTCAGCAATTATCGAAGTCAGGTTTTGACAAGTTGTATATGCCAGTCAGACCCGAACATATACAGCTTGAGACATTTCAACAGCTTCAACAAAATACTGATGTAAAACTACTCAATCAGTATCTCAGATTGGATGAAAAAGACTTTCTCATTGAGTTATCAAAGGATGAGCCATTAGAGGAAATCACAGCGTTTATTGATGAGGCAATCGAACAATTAGACCATGTTCAAGCATTCCCCAAAGGACATTTAGCCAAGCCATTTCGTTATAGCGATGGTGTGTTTCATCTATTGAAAGATGGCTTGTACTACATTGAACAGACCAAAGACAACGAATACAGACACTATATTTCAAGTCCTATTCATGTGCTGGCACAGACTAGGGATTCATCAAGTAGTGCATGGGGGCGCTTGCTGGAATGGAAAGATGCAGACGGGGTTAAGCATACTCAAGCCTTGTCAATGGAGTTATTTCAATCAGATGGGGTAGAACTCCGAAAAGAACTAGCAAACCAGGGTGTAGTCATTGCCCCAAGTGGCAAAGCAAGAAACTTGCTACAAAGTTATTTGATGAGCTACCCAACGGCTAAACGTGCTTTATGTGTAGAACGTGCAGGATGGCACGATGATGTTTATGTATTGCCGAATAAACAGATCGGACAGCATAAAAATAGTGATTTAGTTGTGTATCAAACGACTCAAGGCGTTGAATGCAGTTATCAAAGCAAGGGGACATTAGAGCAATGGATAAATAGCATATCTCTACCAATTGCCAATCATTCCAAATTGGTTGTGGCTTTGAGTTCAGCTTTTGCTGGGCAATTGCTTTCACCTTTAGAACAGCAAACAGGTGCAGGCATACACTTTAAAGGGCAATCATCTAAGGGCAAAACTACGGCGTTGTATGTGGCATGTAGTGTATGGGGACATCCTGAAAAGCATCATAAAACGTGGCGTTCAACAGGGAATGCTTTAGAGCATACAGCCTACAGTTACAATGATAGCTTTCTAGGCTTGGATGAAATTGGGGAAATATCTAACCCAAAAGAGCTTGGCAATATTGTGTATATGCTTGCCAACGGTAAAGGAAAAGCAAGATTAACTAAGCAAATCACAGCTAGAGCGCCGTATAAGTGGAAATTAATATTTATGTCCACTGGAGAGAAAAGCCTCAAAGAAATCATGCAAGAGAACGGTCAAAAGACCAAATTAGGACAAGAAGTCCGATTAATTGATATTGATGTAGACCAGTCCGAATATGGCTTATTCGATCAGATTGATTTTGCCGAAGATGGTGCAAAACAATCTAAGTTGCTTGTAAGTCGTTCTAATCAATTTTACGGCGTTGCAGGTATGGCATGGCTTGAATATCTAACCAATGATAAAGACAAGCGAATGGCACAAGCGAAAGCACTATTAGAGCAATATAACTCGGAGCTGATGGCTGAACACACACAAGGTCATATTGTCCGTGTAGCAAATGCATTTGCTTTAATTGCCGTTGCTGGGGAGTTAGCAACTCAAGCAGGGATTACAGGATGGACAACAGGTACAGCATTTCAAGCTGTTCAAACTGTATTTAATGCATGGGTGAATGACTTTGAGTATGTCGGGGACTTTGAAAGCCGAGAATATATTTTGCATGTTAAGGCATTCTTTGAAGCGAATGAATCCAGCCGATTCGAGTCGATTACCCCTGACGTCGATCAGATTGAAAAAATCATCAATCGAGTGGGCTACTGGAAGATAGAAAATGGAGAAAAACTATTTCTTGTGTTGCCCGAACAATTTAAAAATGAAGTGTGCAAAGGACATGATAGTCGAAAGGTCGCTAAGGCATTGTTGATAGAAGAATTGCTGGAGCATGACACAGGTAAAAATACAAAGACCGTCCGATTACCTAGTCGTACAAAAGCAATCCGTGTATATGCAGTAAAAGACGCTATTTTTAGCTGGGAATAGCAAAAATAGAGGGCAACAAAGGCAACAAGGGCAACAGGCTTGAAAATAAAGGCTTAGAACGTGTTGCCCTATCTAAAATGCAACAGGCAACAAAGGCAACAATTGAGGTAATTCTTAATTTGTTGCCCATGTTGCCCAAACGAAAAAAAAGAGGCAACAGGCTGAAACATAGATATATCAAGCATGTTGCCTAAGTTGCCCATGTTGCCCTTAAAAATAGACATTCTGAGTAAATTCAAGAGATTTATAACAATGCCAAACGTGAATAAAGTTATTTTAATGGGTGTATTAGGTCGTGACCCTGAAACAAAACAATTCCCCAATGGGAGCATTACGAATTTTAGTATGGCGACCACTGAACAATGGAAAGACAAGACCACTGGAGAGCGTAAAGAGCTTACAGAATGGCATAGAATCACAACTAATAACCGATTAGCTGAGATTGCAGGCAAATACCTTAAAAAAGGCAGTAAGGTTTATATAGAGGGCAGTTTAAGAACTAGGAAATGGAAAGACAAAACTACTGGAGCAGATCGGGAAGTGGTAGAAGTTCGGGCAGATGTGTTGCAGTTGATTTAATGAATAGCCTCCTTAGTTGGGGGCTTTTTTATGCCTTAGATTCGATTAGATCGGCATAGTCTAATTAGATAAAAATGCTTCTTTCATAGGATTGTTTCGCAAATCGCATAAATGGAGTGATTGCACTCCCTATTTTGTCGTTCTAGGTCGTACAAAACCGTATCAGTACGTATCAGTAAATGGCCTTAAATCTTGCATGACAAGCCTTGTATATTTGTTTGACAAGATACTGATAAAAGTACCTATAAAAATGCACTCAATGCCAAGCCATACAAGGCATACGCCGTTTTAAGTAGATATGCAGTTCGTCAAACTACGTCCAACAAGAAAGGCGGTTTTGTCATGCTACGTCCTGCTAAATTTTGCTTTACAAGGTACTTATAAGAAATGCTATCTATGTCAATTACAGCAAGGCATACAGCAATTTAATAACTTTGATTTTGTACAGCTACGTACAACAAATCTCAGGTTTTGTTAGGTTCAATCATGCCGTAATCTTGCCGCCCTAATTTCAGGTTTTATCAGGTTTGATAAGTTAAGCGAGTTTTACGATTAGCAAAACTTCTGTATCATTAACTTAATTATTTAAATAAGAATATGATTATGAAAAATATAATATTAATTTCAGCGTTGCCATTAATCTTGATTGGTTGCGGAAATCCTAACAGTAAGCCTACCTATGGCGATTATGGATTACCTAAGAATTGTCGAGCGCTTATACAAGCAAATATTGATGGATGGCGTTCTAAGCAATATACAGCTGAAGAAGCCATGAATTCTATCGAACGTAACTGTGGTGCTAATGGAAAAAATTGGGACAATTAAAAAAAAGCACTATTAAGTGCTTTCCTATTGATGTGTTACATCTATTTTTTAGATTCTAAACTACGAAGTTGTTCAGATATTTGAGCTGTTGTTTTATTAAACTCAGGATAGGCCAGCATTAATTTCATCAAATTTTCTTGGGTGAACTTTGAGGGGTCGTTATACATATCTAACAGTTCTTTCTTATAAAGACTTTCTTTTGCTTTCAGTTCTTGTTCTTGTTTTAAAGCTTCTTTATTAGCTTGCGCTGCCTTTATTCGCTCCCCTAATAAAATGCCTTGCTGAAGGCCATTAAAGCTAGTTTGCCCAGTATTAGGCACCTTGATAGTGTAATCATAAGGTTCAATACTATGGCTATAGGTGCTTACTAAAAAAATGGAAAGTAAAAGTATTCTTTTCATAAATATACCCTTTATCATTAAAGGTAAGATTAGCATATTAGTTTTAAGCAGTGCCCGGCAATATCTATATCATTCGAATGTGGTTTCTAAAGAAGATGTATAGAAGAAACCCCACATGTATTTGGCAACAGTGGGGTTTATTGGCATCTCTCTTTAATCAAAATAGGCCCATCATCTTCATACCGCCAACTTGACCGATTGCCTGTGATACACCATTCCACATATCGGCACTTGCCTGACCTTTTGCTAAAGCTGCGCCTGCCTGAGCTGCACCACTCTGTTGATACAGGTTCGAAATATTGCTGGCTGTTTGCATGCCTGCGTTACCTGTGCCTGCTGCTGCGTTCTGACCAAGCGAGGTTAAACCTGCTAGGTTTTGGTAGCGCTGATTGATTAACTGATTAAGCAAGTGTGGTCTGAATTGCGCTAATGCTGCCTGAGTATTACCACCACGCAAACCACCAGTAGCCGATGCGTTTTGCAGAATGGCATTTTCACCTTGCTGCAAATAGGTTTGCATTTCAGCACTATTGTTTATTCCATCAATAGCAGCCTGTTGCTTATCTGCCCCATTGATTCCGAGTAGATCCTGCTGACCTGCTAGACCACCCAAACCAGCATCAGCATAAGGCTTTAAGATTTTTTGAACTGCATCAAACTGTCGACGCTGTTCTTCTACACCCATTTCAGAGGCTTCAATCTGGGCGTTTGCTGCTGCATTTGCTGATTTTCTTTGTGCCCTGGATGATAAAGCACCACCAACCACACTGGCACCTACCACTCCTACTGCAAGTTTTGTTCCTA
Source organism: Acinetobacter sp. 24-47-62 (assembly GCF_056779765.1). NCBI lineage: Bacteria > Pseudomonadati > Pseudomonadota > Gammaproteobacteria > Moraxellales > Moraxellaceae > Acinetobacter > Acinetobacter sp. 24-47-62. The sequence continues at coordinate 19,067 of NZ_JBWYIN010000018.1, read as the reverse complement.
TTGCTGCTGCTGCGATTGGCATAAGCATTCTCCTGTTTTTAAAATTACTTTTTTAGTGATTAATAGCCTCTTTTAGCTATTCAAAATTTTTAGTAAATTAGCCTTAATAGACTGCTATTTTTTACCAAAAATTTATTCTTAATTTTACCATGCTATTATTTAAATTCATTTAATAATTCAATAATTTATGTAAGTTTTTACGTACAAATTAGACATGATTTTTATACGTTTTTATACTGATATTTTCATCAGAAAATAGGGTTCTAATTTCAAGTTTTATCAGGTTCAAAAGTTAGGTTTTGTGAGGTTCAATCTATCAGTGACGGCTAACCAGTCGGGGGGGGAGCTGATAAGTTGAGGGATGACATAAAGCGGATACCACTCCAAACCGCACCAGCAAAAAAAATCCTGTTTGAGTTAAAAGTTAAAATAAAGTTAAAGGTGCTTACTATTGCTTACAGCTACGGCGTTCTAAATGTCAGGTTTTGTCAGGTTTAGGCTAAGACTTGATGAAAGGTACATCATTTCCAAAACATGGCTATATCGAGCAATCAGGGCGGTTCTGTGCATATCCTGAATAACAAGTTTTGACAGGTTCAATCCTAAGTCCGAGCAGCCAGTGGAAAGTAGTATTTTGTAGTAGTCCAAACCATAACAATTGATAACAGGTGCAGCGTTTTGAATGTCAACAATTGTTAACAGGTACGCCGTTCTGAATCTCAGGTTTTATCAGGTTTTGTATTTTTAAAACTGAAGTTTTCTGAAGTAGGACAGCGCAAAATTGCGTTGTGTTTCGGAACAACTACGCGCGCGCGCACGAGGGATGTATTCACTGTGGTTTTAAGGCTTAAAATCCCAATAGAATTACAGCGTGATTATTGGAGCGGTTCACTGCTACAAATGGCCTCAACATAGAATCACCCCCCCCACCATCTAAAATCCTTAACTGCGGTCAAATAAACGCGACTGGACGCACGTATCTGCAATCGAAAGTATTTTGTGATTTTTATAACTTGCTCACATTTCAAAACCGACCAAGCTACTTAATCAGCCACTTGGACGGCTAACTTAATTCGACATTTGAAATGCGGATTTAAAATCTAAAATTCTACTGACCAGCTCAAAGATGGTTAGTGAGTACCTCAAAGTCACTCACAAAGGATAGGATTCTAAATCTGATCCTACCTGAGCCACCAATAAGGGGAGCAGCTTAAAAAGTGCCTAGTGATGACACAATCAGTCACCTATTAGTCACTATGTTTTAATTAAATTTATAAGTTATTAATTTATATTAAAAATATAATTGGAATTACATTCTGTATCGGGAAGTAAACGAGTTTTTATCTGTGGTTTAAAAAGCCCAGTAATGGGCTTTTTGGTTAATTGGCTAAAGGTAACTTGCTTGGCTTAACCCTCATCTGCTTTATGAATAAAACAATCAGTAAGATTGAAATTGCAATACAGAACCAAATCACTGCATTTGTAAGCCCAAAATGGTCAGCTAAATATCCTACTGCTAGGATGGGTAGAATCGTTCCGAGATAGCCGATAAAGAGATAAGTAGACATGACGGCGGCTCGATTGTGAGGTGTGGTCATGTGATGAATAAGTCCGAAAGCCCCAAGTAAAGCTAAGCCATGTCCAATCCCAAACAGACCATCGCTTAGGAAAAATAACCAGCTAATTTTAAACTCCATACAGAGGAATAAAGCGATCACGCTCATGAAGCAAGTCATGATACCGAGTAATAGGCTGGATTGCGGTTTGATTGATCTTGAAAAAAATTGTGTCGCAGCTGAAATCAGTAAAATGACAGTAATGGCAGAACCACTAATCAGTGGACCGTGCCAAGGCAAAATGTCTTTAACAAATGAAGGAGATAGTGAGGCGTATAAACTAAATCCTGCAAAAACAGCAAATGCAGTCAAGCTCAGTATAAAAAATTGAGTGCGATCATGTGATTGTGGTGTTAATAATTTGGGAGCAAAATTAAATTTTTGCACATCAAAAGGTATAGGTTTGAGTGTAAATAGACTAAAGAAGCAAAATATTGAACCTATCACAATGGGTACATAAGGTATTACCAAAGGATATGCAAAAAATTCAGCAAAAAATCCCCCAAATAAAGGACCTAAACCAAATCCAACAGCAGTAATGATTGAGCTTAATTGTGGTGCAATTTGTTTATGGGAAGTTGGAACAGTTTGAATAAGCCCAATAAGAGCAGATGTTGTCATCAATCCAGATGCGATACCAATGATAAATCTTCCCCATGAGAGAGACATGACATCGCTCGCAAAGATAGACATTAACAAGCCAATGGTGATAAAAATGAGCCCAAGTTGCATAGTTTTTACATAACCAATGGTATTACTGGTTCTGCCCAAAAACAGTAAGGTGGTCAGGCACCCTAGCATGTAGGAAACGAAAATAAAGGTGATATCGCTCGGGTTTAACCCCCATAATTCTTGGTAAATTGGATAAAGTGGGCTAGCAAGCGCTGTTCCAATGGTGCCGATACAGAGTGCGATACTTACGAGAATAAAATCTCGCCACGATTGGTTTTCATTCATTATTTGTCTTATAGAACAGCAGTGCTGATACGATGATTCATTAGTCTATGTCGGCTGTTAAGCATGAGTCAATTATCTTCAATCAGTTAAAATTCAACTGTCATATTTGGTTTCACGTGAAACAATTTATGAGGTTTAAAATTACATAAAAACTGATCTTTGTAGAAAGTAGAAGATTAGAATAAGCAATAATATCCATCAAACATATGCTCAACTTATGTATAAAAAAATTTTAATCAGTGCTTTACTTGCACTGTCTACAAGTTCTAGCTTTGCGAATATTGAATTGCTTCAGCAGAAAATTAAAACGCAACATCCAAAATTGAATATTCAAAATTTACAAAAAACTGACATGAAAGGTTTCTATAGCGGATCTTTAGACAATCAGATTATTTATATTGATGAAGAAGCTAAGCATTTATTCTTTGGGTCAATGATTCGTATCGAAGATCAAAAAAATCTAACACGTGATTTGGTGCTGAAACATAATTCAGTCGACTTTAAACAACTTCCACTTCAAGATTCCATTAAGACTGTAAGGGGGAATGGTAAGCGTCAGCTCGCGATCTTTTCTGACCCAAATTGCCCATATTGTAAGACGCTTGAAAATAATTTAAGCCAGTTAAAAGATGTGACAATTTATACGTTTATGTATCCAATTAAATCTCAATCGATCCAGCCCTCTAAACAAGTTTGGTGCTCCGCAAACCGTGAGTTTGCATGGAATGCCCTTTTACAAAAGAATCAACAACCAACAGCCCAAGCTGATTGTTCAAACCCTATTGAACGAAATTTGGAACTTGGACGTCGTCTAGGTGTTCAAGGAACGCCAGCAATTATTTTTGAAAATGGATTTAGGGTAACAGGCGCTTATCCAGCTTCAGAAATTGAAAAAATTTGGAAAGAGCTGAACTTGTAAAATCTAGGTCATAGGAATGAAAAAGCACCTTAACAAGGTGCTTTTTTTGATTAAGATTTTTTGGTAACGAGGTTATAAATAAACAGAACGATAATTGCGCCTATGACTGAAGCAATAAAACCTGCCGATGAACCTTCGGGATAAATATTAAGAAGGCGTCCACCATATGTAGCAAGTAATGAACCAGCAATACCTAATAACGTCGTGACAATGAAACCTGCTTTATCGTCACCAGGATGAATTGCGCGAGCAATTAAACCTGCTATAAAACCGATAAGAATAGCTCCAATAAGTGAAAACATACTTGTTCTCCTTTTTATCATGAATTTTTATTGTGTCGCTCAAATATAGTTGATTATGTATTGATGTTTGAAAAGAAGAATCACGCTACATGTTGTTGTTATTTTGTTGTTTATAAAAAAAGTGGCATATGCCACTTTCTTAAAAAAACATTACAGACCGATTTCACCAATGAATGGAATATGACGGTATTTTTGATCGTAATCTAGTCCATAACCTACGATAAATTTATCTTCAACTTCAAATCCTAGAAACTCTACTTCCAAGTCGATCTCTCTTCGAGAAGGCTTACTGATCAGCGTGCAAAGTTTGATAGAGTTTGGCTCACGAGTTTCAAGGATTTCTACCACTTTACTCAGCGTATTGCCTGAATCGATGATGTCCTCTACGACAAGAACATCTTTACCACGAATTTCACCATCAAGGTCTTTTAGAATTTTAACATCACGACTAGAAGTCGTTCCACTGCCGTAACTTGAAACTGTCATAAAGTCGAGTTCGTGTGGTTTTTCAATGGTGCGGCATAGGTCTGCCATGAAAATCACTGAACCGCGAAGTAAGCCTACAAGAACCAATTCTCGATCACTATTTGCATAGTGAGCATTAATTTGATTACCAAGTTCATTAACTTTCGCTTGAATTTCTTCAGCGGAAATCAACACTTTCATGTCAATGGTCATGGGTAGATACCTAAAACAACAATTCTAAAATTAAAAAAGGTGTTGACCTGCAACACCTGAAATATGCTTCAATTTTAAAACATATCCCAGAATGTTGCACCCTTTTTAAAAAAACGAAATGTAAACTAATGGTTTATTAATGCGCATCACGTTTAAGCACGACAGCACAAACTAAGAATACAGCACCAATCAACACATATTTTTTAATTGGGTGTTGTGGTTGAGTCTGAGCATTAGGATGCTGATTGTTGATATGCTTTTTGTCCATAAATATAAGTCGCCTCAATATTTCGATCATCACCCATGGTAAACAATGCGAAAAGTGCATCTTCAATATTTTTAGCGCGTTGTTGTCTTAATGTTTGTAATGCAGTGGCATTCAAATTTAATACAACAAAATCCGCTTCTTTTCCAATATTAAAGTTACCAAGTTTATCCTCGAGCGCTAATGCTTTTGCTCCACCTAGGGTCGCATGATAAAGCGATTCAAATGCAGATAATTTGTCGCCTTGGAGTTGTTGAACTTTATAGGCTTCATTCAACGTTTGAAGCTGATTAAATGAAGTCCCCGCACCGATGTCTGTGCCAAGACCGACTTTGACTTGTTTATCCCAGGTTTTTTTCAATGGAAACAATCCACTTCCTAGAAAGAGGTTTGAAGTCGGGCAGAAGGCGATTGCAGAGTTTGTTTGATGCATACAATCCCATTCATGCTCTTCTAAATGAACGCAGTGAGCGAAAACAGATTTATTGCCTGTTAATCCATAGTGGTGATACACATCTAAATAGCCATTTTGCTCAGGAAAAAGCTCTTTCACCCAAGCGATTTCATTGGTGTTTTCACTCAAATGAGTATGAATATATACATCAGGATATTCAGTTTTTAACTGCCCTGCTCTTTTTAATTGTTCTGGTGTAGAGGTAGGCGCAAAGCGAGGCGTAATGGCATAAAGGTTTCGACCTTTACCATGCCATTTCTCAATCAATTCTTTGCTATCTGTATAAGCATTTTCAGCGGTGTCTATCAGTGTTTCAGGTGCATGACGATCCATCAATACTTTGCCTGCAATCAAACGCATCTGGTATTGTTCTGCCGCTTCAAATAGTGCATCAACAGATTCTTTATGAACTGTACAAAAAACCAATGCAGTCGTTGTGCCATTTTTCAGCAGCTCATTGACAAAAAAGTGTGCAATTTGGTCTGCATAAGCTTTGTCTTGAAATTGGATTTCTGTAGGAAAGGTATAAGTGTTCAGCCATTCGAGTAATTGTTCGCCATACGCACCTACCATTTCAGTTTGAGGAAAGTGAATATGCGTATCGATAAAACCAGGAACAATCAGTTGATCTGGGTAATGCTCAACTTGGATAGAGGATTCAAGCTGACGGAGCTGTTGTTGCCCATCTTCCCAACGACCAAACCATTGAATTTTACCCGCTTGAGTAATCAATAAACCATCTTCTACGTAACGCACTTGGTCGTGAATTTCACGCGCTTGGGCAACCGTATTCTGAATATCTAGGAAGCGACCGCGAATCGCCGTCGATGCAACTACAGAAGACATTTAAAACCTACACTTTTAATTTTTTCGATTGATTGTAACTGATCTATCTTAATTAAACTGTATATCGTTTGCTGAGCCCCCACTCTGCGAGAATACGACGATAAGTAGTCGAAGATCGATCAGCCTCAAAATGCGCTTCCATCATTAAATCAAGTGGTAATTCTTCAGGTTTTTGCGATTCTACGATATCTTGGTCTTCGGCAAAAATTTGGGCATTAAAATCATAGACTGCTTGTAAATCTCCAGTCTGATCAAAATTACGCGTCAAAGGAACAAATAATCTGGTTTGATTGACCGATACAGGACAACACGCATTCAAGATTTTTAAAATCCCATTGTCTGGAAAATCTACAGTTAATATCGCTGAAAATGGTGGGTAAATATCAAAAGTCCTTTTCCATTCAAAACCTTCTGGCTCTAAGTGTTTCAAAGCTATGCGGGTAATTACTGACACCACTAATATAAATTGTTTTTAAACCATAGTCTGTTCTCTCAGTATGGTATTTCGGTACAACTGGGTTGTTTCGATCTGCAAAAGCTTCGTGATGCACCCATGCAAAGTGAGCTACATCAATGAATCCTTCGAGTTGACGACCTGCTGAGCCTGCAATATCAACATATGGAGGTAAAATAGACTGATGATCAGGATGATCCCAAGTGTCAAGTTGGGGAATATTATTGTGTTGAGAATCACGTCCATGCAAGCTAGTCCAGACCAGTCCATATCTCAAAATTACTGGAAATTGGGTTAAACTAAAACGGTCAGATATCTTAGTTAAATCAGGTTGAGCAGGAATTTTTGTACACTTCCCTGCAAGGTCGAATCTTAACCCGTGATATCGGCAAATAATTTCTTCACCCTCTACCCATCCTTTGCTTAGAGGTACACCCCGATGAGGGCAGATATCACGCACTAATCGAATTTCCCCATTGTCAGTTTGGTAAATCGCCATTTTTACATCAAGTAAAGTGACCTGATGTGGTGTGGTTGAAACATCTTGAATACGAGCCACTGGATACCAATATTGCGCGAGAATTTCCCAATCTTGTAAGTCGAAACTACATTGGCAAGGTGCACTGAGTGGATTTAATGCGGGAATCATATTCATCGTCATTTCCTAAAAAAGAGCTCCGAAGAGCTGCGCTAAATTTACTGAGCTTTTTTCTTTGGAGATGATGCAAGATCTTTGCCAACCGTCTCTTAACATTTAAAATTGGAGAGCTGAGTGGAAATATTAAATTCTAATCAAAATATATAAAGTGAATTTACCCATGGACTTATATGAGAAGTTAAGCCATTTAATACGATCTAATGCAGATATTTATGAACTTTTACATTGTTTACGGCAGATTGATAGTGCGGCCTATTTTAGTGCGGGCTTGATTCGAAATTGGATCTGGTCTTATTTACATAATCAAAATTATTCTATTTTTGAAACTGAAATTGATGTCATTTATTTTGATCCTTCAGAAAAAATGGATGAGAGACGAAATTATTTAAAGGGTGCACTTCAACATAGATATCCTAATATTCATTGGGACATTACAAATCAAGCCCTGGTACATCATTGGTACAGAACTGATGAAGGTGCTCAAATTGATCCATATACTTCAGTACATCATGCTATGAGTTTTTGGCCAGAAACGGCAACCGCAATCGCTATCAAATTAATGGAGAATAATCATATTGAAATCCTCGCACCTTTGGGGCTTGAAGATTTATTTACTTTAAAATTAAGGTGGAATAATCGTTTGGTTTCACGTGGAGTCTTTGAACATAGGGTTAAGTCAAAATGTTTTTTGGAACGATGGCCTGAGTTAAGCATTGTGAATTAGATTGCTCATCTAAGGATATAAATAAAGCCTTCAGATGAAGGCTTTATTGAATCCAACAAAGTTTGACCTTATAAGGTCATTTGATGATGTTTTTTACTATAACGGATTGAAAGCCATGCAGTAATTGAAAGGACAATCACGATAAAACTTAATGAAATCCAAATTGGCATATGAAATACGTCAAGCATAAGCATTTTGAAACCGATAAAAATTAAAATAGCCCCAAGTCCATAAGGTAAATAATGCATTTTTGAAGCGGCTCCAGACAGTAAGAAAAACATAGCCCGTAGACCGAGGATAGCCATCAAGTTAGCTGTAAGGACAATAAAAGGATCAGTGGTGACCGCAAAAATCGCTGGAATAGAATCGACTGCAAAAATAACATCAGATGCCTCGACTAAAATTAGCACTAAAAATAATGGGGTTGCCCATAGAACGCCATTTTGCCTTACGAAAAACTTATTTCCTTCCAACTGTGGAGTAATTCGCATGTGTTTACGTAGCCATTTCAGAATGGCCATATCTTCAATATTTGGATCATCCTCTTGTCCTTTAAGGAATTTAAATCCAGTGTATACAAGGAAAGCACCGAAGATATAGAGGATCCACGAAAATTCCTGAACGAACCACGCACCGATAAAAATAAAAATTGTTCTGAGAATAATAGCGCCTAATACACCATAAAGGAGTAATTGACGTTGAAGTGCAGGAGGTATAGCGAATGCAGCAAAAATCATTAGCCACACAAAGACGTTATCAATTGCAAGCGACTTTTCCAGTAAGTAGCCGGCAAAATATTCCATAACTTTCGTATTGGCTACGTTTATACCAGCGGTATTTTCTAGATATAGCCATAGTCCACCACCAAAAAGTGTTGCGACAGTGACCCATGCAATACTCCAATAAGCAGCAGTTTTAACTTTAACTTCTTGACCTTCTTTTTGTTTAAAACCTAGAAAGTCAATTAAGAGCATAATCGTGACGATGCCAAAAAAAATGACATAAAGCCAAATATTGCCTATGGTTTCCATAGTGATCTCCAATACTGGCAATTGATTTTGGCATAAAAAAAACCTCGACCAGTTGCCAGATAATAATTCTGAAACAACATGATCAAGGTCTTGCCTACACCATTTTGATTATGCATTTTAGATAATCGAAATGATGCTCAGATACCGACTTTTTTCAAAGTGTAATGACGATATTCTGACACAGTATTTAAGTACTGTTGGAGGAGGCTACTCCCCTTGTTCAAATTTGATAATAAATTACGTTGAAATCGTTTCATTTGATTTCGAGTGCACAAAGGATGACACACTTATAAGTTGTGTGCAAATTATTTAAATGGGTTATTAAATTTGTCTTTAAAAATTGAAATTAATAAGATTATTGCAATGATGATCAATACTACAATTGATATTAAATAGATATCCATTTCATTTACTCATTAATTTTTTAACAATAATAATACATTTATATGGTAAAAAAATAACATTTAATGATTATGACTGACAATATATATTTTTGTTTTTTATAATATTTCTTTTTTTAAAATAAATTAAAGTTTTGAATTTGTAATTGATAGACAAGTTTGTCCCATTTTTTCATAGTGTTATGTAAATATGTCGTTCTAATCTATATTTAATAACGAATGATAGGATAATGATAATGTTAGAAATTAAACATCAAGAAAATGGATCAAAAGGTGAGTTTTTTATTGGTGAAGATGGCCATCATTTAGCTGAAATGACTTATTCATGGGCAGGTGAAGATAAATTTATTATTGATCATACTTGGGTTGATGATTCATTAAGAGGGCAAAACGTGGGACGTCAACTTGTTGACCGTGCGGTGGAATTAGCTCGTCAAAAGAATGTTAAAATCCTACCGCTTTGTCCATTTGCTAAATCTGTTTTCAACAAAGATGAAGCAATCCACGATGTTCTGTTTAAATAAAATCATATAGTGAGCGGTCATATGCAGTTTGAACATATCGATAGTGTGAAAGGCGGTGAGTTTTATCTCACGGACGCAGATCAATCAAGAATTGCAGAAATCAGCTATCGTTACCAAACTCCACAGATCATTATAGCGGATCATACTTGGGTCGATGATCGTTTACGTGGACAAGGAACTGCAAAGTTATTGTTAGATCGACTTGTAGAATTTGCTCGTACAGAAAAATTAAAAATTGTTCCAACTTGCTCTTATGTGGTTGTCATGTTTAAGCGTTTTCATAATGAATATCATGATGTTACCGCTTAAATATAAAAAAGCCCGCAGAGCGGGCTTTTTTATTTATTCTTTTGCTTTGAGTGCTTGAATGAGTTTTTGATGCAAACCACCAAAACCACCATTTGACATGATCACAACGGCATCCCCCTCGCCTGCATCATTCACGACAGTTTGAATGATCTCTTCTATAGTACGCGCTACCATAGCTTTATTCGGAGCAGCTTCAACAACAGGTTGTAGATCCCAATCTAAACCCTCAGGTTGATACCAAATCACCTCATCTGCCAATCGAGCAGAATATGCTAAACCATCTTTGTGGCTTCCCATTCGCATCGTATTTGAGCGCGGCTCAATAATAGCCCATAGTTTACGTTCGCCTAGTCGTTTACGAGCACCATCCAGTGTTGTGTCAATTGCTGTTGGGTGATGAGCAAAATCATCGAAAACTTCAATACCTCGAATGGTATCGAGGAGCTCCATACGGCGTTTTACACCACCAAAATTCGATAATGCTTCGCATGCAGTTTCAATGGAAACACCTACATGCTCTGCAGCTGCAATGGTTGCTAAAGCATTTGCAACGGAGTGTTGACCTGTCATCGACCATTGGACTGTACCTTTTACTTCGCCGTCTTTTAAGACTTGAAAGTGAGTACCATCTGCAGAAAGTTGGTTTGCAGAGATAGTTGATTGATCATGAGATTCAAGCGATGTACGGACGATCGGTGTCCAACAGCCTTGTGCCAAAACTTCATCAATATTTGATTCAGTGATTGGTGCGATGATACGGCCTTCACTTGGAATAGTACGAACCAAATGATGAAATTGTTTTTGAATGGCAGCGAGATCATCAAAGATATCTGCATGATCAAATTCAAGATTATTCAGAATAGCTGTCTTTGGATGGTAATGAACAAATTTAGATCGTTTATCAAAGAAGGCAGAGTCGTATTCATCTGCTTCTACACAGAAATATTGACCTCCGCCTAGACGAGCACTTTCTTTAAATCCAAGTGGTACACCACCAATTAAAAAGCCCGGTTCCAAGCCCGCTTGATCTAATACCCAAGCTAACATCGTGGTAGTGGTTGTTTTTCCGTGCGTACCAGCAACCCCTAATACATGTTTACCTTGTAACACATGGTCGGCAAGGAACTGTGGTCCAGAGATATAGGGTAAACCCTGATTTAGCATGTATTCAACGGCATCAATTCCACGTTTCATGGCATTACCAACGATCACTAAATCTGGGTGTGGTTGCAAATGACTACGGTCATAACCTTGCATTAAGGTAATACCCGCATTTTCGAGTTGTGTCGACATAGGTGGATACACATTTTGGTCCGAGCCTGTCACTGTGTGCCCTAGGTCTCGAGCTAACAGTGCTAACGATCCCATAAAGGTGCCACAGATTCCCAAAATATGCAGATGCATGATGATTTACTCCACTACTCTTTTCGACACAAACATCTTTTTGGTGCTGTTGTCATGTGTTATTTGATTTGATGTCAACGATAACAAGGCTCTTGGTGAAAAGATAGTGATTATTAGAAGGCCTTCCGTAAAATTTTGCAGAAATAAATTTTTAAATTTATGAACTAAAATATATGAATATTTTTAATCTAGTCTGATGAAACGAAATGATTTAATCGTAGAATAACGCGGACGATTTAACTTGAGATTTAAATGATTTATTTACCTTTATTGCTTCTGATTTTAGCAAATTGCTTTATGACTTTGGCGTGGTATGGTCATTTAAAATTTTTGCCGCATGATGCCCCTTTATGGCAAGCCATTCTATTTAGTTGGATCATTGCATTAATCGAATACAGTTTGATGATTCCTGCAACCAAGATGCTGGCTCAAAATGGCTGGGCTGTGGGACAAATGAAAATCACTCAGGAAGTTGTTACGCTATTGGTATTTGTTCCTTTCATGATTTTCATGTTTAAACAGCCTTTCAAATTGGATTATGTATGGGCTGCACTTTGCTTATGTGGTTGTGTGTATTTTGTGTTTAGAACACCATGATTCAAAAGGATAAAGATTAACTAAAGTTATTTTCATATTCCCGAATTAATCTTTGACGATCAGGCTCAAATTCAAAATGTTTTAAGCAGCGTGCCAAGATTTCATGTGCCATTTCATGAGCAGCTTCCCGTAGTTCCGGTTCAGATACATTTTTTTCAATCATGGATAAGCATTTAATCATTCTTTGATTTAATTCGATATTACTTATACAGTCCCGTGCCATCGGTGCAAAGCTACTGTTAATAAACTCACGAATATCAAACATATCGACACTGATATTCGAGAAATTAAAAGTTTTCTGTTCTGGATCTGGCTGACTATCAATAATAATCCGCGTTAAGGCATTGATCGCACTAATTGCTGAACCCACATCATTAATTGCAGCTGACATCGCTTTTTGTCCAACCTCGCTCATGACCAATAAACCAAATCTTGGGTCTTGTAAAAAGCTTCGGTTCGTTTCGATAATCACGTATTCATGAATTTGATGTTCTAAATTTTTTAATTCTTCGTCATCTATTGGATTTTCCGTAAAGACTTCAATCAGAACCAGTGATGGGTCTACGAATTTCCCAGGAAGAAAAGCAAGATGAATATGTGCATTGTGAGTTTGAGCAAGAAGATTTAAGGACTCAATATCAAAATGAGTAAAATAACCTGTCTGTTTTGGGTGTATTTTGAGTTGGCTTTCGCCCAATGGTTTTTGTCCTGAAGCGCCAAAGTTGGGGTGTGTACGGAATGTACTTAAAGCTTGAGATGCTGCTGTTTCAATTTTAGAAATAGCATTGGTTAATGTGCCAAGCTGAGACAATGTTTGTACCCAACGAATCAGTGTCACAATCAAATAAATGAGAACCAAAATGGTACTTACAAATAAGACAAAACGACCCGAAACGCCATAATATTGTAAACCCAAAGCGATTTTTGCGATGACGGCATAGATAAATGCGGAAATAAAACTGGTAATTGCGAGACGAGTATTATCATCATTCATCATCAGCTTATAAGCACGTGGCGTACCACTTGAGGAAGCTGAAGCAAATGCGGCGACCATAATCGAAAGTGAAAATGTAGTGACCGCCAGCATACTCGAAGCAATGATATCCAGTAGGCTACTTAGTGTTTCAATACTGATATTTGGAACCGCGTGTGATGGAATAAAATAACGACTTGCGGTTGCAAATAGAGAGAAAAAAATCGCTAATAAAGCCCCAAGTGCTGGTGTAAACCATAAATTTTCTGCAGGGTTATTCCACCATAGTTTCAGTTTAAACCACATGCTATATTCTCCTTTTTATTTTTTAATTTGAATGGCTTAGTTCAGTTTTATGTAAATTCAATTTGTCTTAAATGAGCTAGACGTTTAAGGCCGAACAATGACCAATCATAAAATTCATTTTTATGTCTATTAACAAGTATATATTTTTAATCCTTATTTTATCAGCTTAACTTTAGACCTATTCATTTTCAGTCTATAATAGTGAGTTCTTATTAAAGCTTGGCTCTCGTCGAGATTTATCTCTCTTACTTTAATCTCTGGAAACATTGCAATGAATGCGGCCGCTTCACAAGACACTCCTCTCGTTGGAATTATCATGGGCTCTCAGTCAGACTGGGCGACACTCGAACACACTGCCAATATGTTGAATCAGCTTGGTGTACCTTTTGAAGCGGAAGTTGTTTCAGCACACCGTACGCCAGATCGTTTGTTTGAATATGCTGAGCAAGCTCGTGATCGTGGTATCCAAGTGATTATTGCGGGTGCTGGTGGTGCAGCGCATTTACCGGGTATGTGCGCAGCGAAGACTGATCTTCCTGTTCTAGGTGTACCGGTTAAATCTTCGATCTTGAATGGTGTTGATTCATTGCTTTCAATTGTACAAATGCCAGCAGGTATTGCTGTCGGTACTCTGGCAATTGGTCCTGCAGGTGCGACCAATGCTGCGATTATGGCGGCACAAATTTTAGGTTTAACTCGCCCTGATATTGCAAAGAATGTAGCCGATTTTCGTTTAGCGCAAACTGAAAAAGTTGCGAGTAAAAATATTCCTGGTCAAGCTTAATTCGAGAGAAATCTTATGGATAAAACCATCGGTATTTTTGGTGGCGGTCAATTGGGTCGAATGATGGCGCAGGCGGCACTTCCATTAAATATTCAATGTACTTTTTTTGAAGCAAGTACAGACTGCCCTTCTGCTGCTTTGGGTCCAGTGATCTCAACTCAAGCTGAAAATGGCTTACAGGATTTCATTAATAGTGCAGAAGTCTTTTCTTTAGAATTTGAAAATACGCCATTGTCAGATGTAGACGTATTAACTGAAACTAAGCAACTGCATCCCCCGCGTCAGGCTTTAGCGATTGCTCAACATCGCTTGTCTGAAAAAGCGTTATTTGATGAGTTAGATATTCCAGTAGCACCTTACAAAGCGGTGACATCACTAGAAAGTTTACAAAACGCGGTCGCTGAACTTGGTCTTCCAATCGTACTAAAAACTTCACGTGGTGGTTATGATGGTAAAGGTCAGTTTGTCTTACGCACTGCGGATCAAATTGATCAAGCATGGGCGGAACTTGGTCCTGCGGGTGAATTGATTGCTGAAAGTTTTGTGACTTTCTCGCGTGAAGTGTCAATCATTGCAGTACGTGGTCAGAATGGTGATGTGAAAACATGGCCATTGGCTGAGAACCACCATCACAATGGTATCTTATCGCACTCGATTGTCCCTGCACCGAACAGTGTAGATCTACAACCTGTAGCACAAGATTACGTCACTCGCTTGCTTAACCATTTGAACTATGTCGGTGTGCTGACGCTTGAGCTATTTGTGACGGACAAAGGCTTATATGCTAATGAGATGGCGCCACGTGTACACAACTCAGGTCATTGGTCGATTGAAGGTGCTGTGTGCTCTCAGTTTGAAAACCATATCCGTGCTGTTGCAGGCTTACCTTTGGGTTCAACTGAGATAATTCGTCCAACGGTATTGGTGAACATTATTGGTGAGCATCCAAAGACTGAAGATGTATTGGCTTTAGAGGGTGCTCATTTGCACCTTTATAATAAGTCAGAACGTGAAGGTCGTAAAATTGGTCATATTACCTTAATGCCAATCAATAGCTCAGAATTGACTACACTCTGTCGTCAGTTGTCGAAAATTTTACCAAACCCATTAGCATTAAGTGAAGATATGACCATCTAAACTTTAAGTTGCTGATAAAAAAAGCGATCACACGAGTGGTCGCTTTTTTATTTATCTTGTTTAAGGCATGATTGCGCCTCTTTAAAAATCACTGGCCATTGGTCGGATGAAATTTTAAAAAATTGCATAATAATTATACTATTAGTTCTGATTAGAACACATATTTTGAACTGTGTATAAGTTTGATTATGGCTTATGTGAGCCATCTTAACTTTGAATTCAAAGCGGTTTTAAATTCAAATAAAATGCATACGCAGTTTTTAAATTTAAAATAATAGGCTTGCAGGATATTTTGAATTCAAAGTTACTATTGAGGTTTGAATTCAAAAATGTATTTAAAGATTTATATTTAAATTCTTATCTATTGAGTAAATTAAATTATTTTAATATTTATAATTTTCAATGATTTATGTTAATTTGTGGTATTGGATGACTGTGGATAAGTTTTTTTGAATTTAAATATTGTGTGGCGGTTTAAATTTAAATTCAATAACAAATGAATTTAAAACTAGGTTGTGGATAAGTTTTTAAATTTAAATTTTCAAAATAAATTTAAAAAAGTAGAAAGTATGAATTTAAATTTACGATTCGATGCTTTAATTTTTAGAGTGAGCTGTTAAGGTAAAGACATAATTCCAACATTTTAGAATTACAGGGTCTTATGCAACGGCTTGCACTCACGATAGGTTCATTTTTTTTAGCGATGTCTCAAACTCATGCTGAGTTGATTATTAATGGTCAGTCTGTGACAGCCTCGCCATCCATGACGGCAACTGTGTCATCCGCTCCTAATTTTCAGCAATGCATCTCGAATTTAAAATCACAAGCGATTACTAAAGGGGTTAGCTCGGCGACGTATGATCGTTACACGCAGAATTTAACTCCTGACTATTCTGTGATTGAACGTTTAAATTATCAGCCTGAATTTTCGACGCCAATTTGGGATTATTTGTCAGGTTTAGTTGATGATGAACGTGTTCAATTGGGGCAACAGAAACTTCAACAGCATCGAGAAACACTTGACCGTGTAAGTGTGGCTTATGGCATTCCAGCTGAAATGGCGGTTGCAGTTTGGGGAGTTGAGAGTAACTATGGTGATATTTCTGGACGCTATCCATTGCTTCAAGCTTTGGGAACTTTAAGCTGTGAGGGGCGCCGTCAATCGTATTTTAGAGGTGAATTTTTTACCACCATGAAACTTTTACAGCGTGGTGATGTTCGGGAAGAACAATTGAGAGGATCGTGGGCAGGGGCTTTTGGTCATACTCAGTTTATGCCTTCAACCTATGATGAGCTTGCTGTAGATTTTGATGGTGATGGACGACGTGATCTAGTCTCGAGTATTCCAGATGCTTTGGCTTCAACAGCAAATTTTTTGAAGAAAAGAGGATGGCAAACTGGTCAACCTTGGGGATTTGAAGTGCAGATTCCTGCAGGAATGTCAGTTGTAGGTGAGGGGCGACGTAATAAGAAAGCATTGTCTTATTGGGTCAATCAAGGATTGAATAGAGTGGATGGCTCCCCTTTAATTCAGGGTAATCTTTCAGCATCTTCTCAAGCTGGGTTGCTTGCGCCTGCTGGCAGTGCTGGGCCGGTCTTTCTAGTATTTAAAAATTTTGATGCTATATATAGTTATAACGCAGCAGAAAGTTATGCGTTGGCAATCGCACATTTATCAGATCGATTGCAAGGAAAAGCTAAAATTGCAAAAGCTTGGCCGACTGATGATCCTGGTACATCAAGAGCAGAACGCCGAGAAATTCAACGCTATTTAATCCAGCGCGGTTACGATATTGGTGCGATTGATGGTTTAATTGGGGATAAAACTCGACAGGCAATTCGTCAAGAGCAAACCCGATTGGGCTTAAATCCTACAGGTCGAGCGGGACAGCAGATATTGAGTGCATTTAGAAATGAGCAGGCTCAGCTGATGATGCAATAAATAGGTTCCCGGATTAAAAAAGGTCAACATAGGTTGACCTTTTTTTGTGATGATGTTTCTAAATAATAGAACGATCGATTTTAACAGCATCGAGTAAGTCAAAAATGACTAAGGTTACATCTTGACTTAATTCTCGATCGTTAAAAATTTCATAAGCTGTAATGGTGACATCTGTATCGCTTGGAAGTTGGCGTTGTTCCTCTTCAATTAAATCTTGAATAGGTAATAATGTTTGCTTAATTTGAATATGTAAGACGTCTTCGAATTTAATGTTCTCATCATCGAGTTCGATGAGTTGTTTATTGAAATATGGCAGTAAAATTGAGTAGAGATAAGGTTGAAGCTCGACAATATCAAATATTTCAATATCACGAGTTTCCTCGATCGTGCTGATATGATCATTTACCTCAAGAATAATATGATAATAACTCACGTCTCTCTCCTCTGATTAATTTCAAAATACCTTAACACGAATTCAAAACTATTCAATTAAATCCGTAATTTAATTATGGGATTGAGCTTTGGTGCTGATTTCATCGACTTTTGAGTAGTTCGAGATCAGCAGCAGTCAATTTAAAATTGGAGAAATTCTGCTTTTCTAGAATTGGATACATTAAGGCATTGGGGTCATTAGTATGCTGAAGACCTAATGCATGACCAAATTCGTGAGCCAATGTGATTCGAAGCTCATCTATAGATTGAAATTCATAAATATTGACTTCGCGACCATTAAACTCACCTTTGTGGAACATTTTGGCTTGAAAAACTTGGTTGAATTCATCAATGGCTTTACGTTGTTGGTGTTGGGATTGATTGAATTTTTCAACTTTATCGTTGAGTTCTGTTCGTAAGATGTTAAAACGTTCAATATTGCTATCAATTCCAAGCTTCTGCTGTGTGAGCAGTGTCTTAGAGTTATTGATCTGCTGAAGTTGTGAATCTGTAATAGATGTGTTTAAGCCATTAATGTGGTGGACGAAATTATTATGTTGATCTAGATCATTACTATAGTTGTGTTGCTGCTGTTCAATTTGCTGTTTTAAAAATTCAAGTTGTTGTGATTCTTGTTCTAGCTGTAATCTCATTTCATCGGCTAATGATTTGTTATTTTCAAATTGCTTTAGCGTATGCTTTCTATAATTGGATTCATTTTGACGTTCATCAAAAATGAGATTAATTGTAAGACGAGCATTGGGGTCATAAACAAAATACTTTTGTTGAGTTTGATTTTCCCAGATATTCGCTGCCTCTTGAGTTATTTGGCGTAATGCCGCTGCATCAAGTTGAAATCTTGGGTCAATAAACCCAATACGATATCTTAGGCGTTGATCAATGGGGTGTTGAAGCCGATCTAAAGTTGAATTGTGATTCAACTGAGGATGAATAAAACGTTGTACAGCAAAATATGCAATGCATAAAAAGAAAAAGATCAGAATAATGGAGCGCATCATGCGAGCAATTCAACTTAATTTTTATTCAATGTAGCGTATAAAAACATTTTGGAAAATAAATCATCAAAATATATAAGCTCCATTGTGCATAAAAATGAAAATTATTCGTGAAATTTAAATGAATGATGAAAATAAATATGAATAATGATTAAAAAATGAGTGAAAATTCATGTTTTTCATCTTTTTAGTCGAAAAAAGCAACACCTGTTGAAAATAAGTGAAATAAGGGGTTGCAAGGGAGGAGAAAATCTATAGAATGCACCCCATACCGACGAGATACACGGAAACGAACGAAGCAGCTTGCAGAGTTGTTGAGTGTTTCGAGTCCAGCTTCT